>CAYSMQ010000059.1:6278-16611 GCA_964432035.1 uncultured Ardenticatenaceae bacterium | reverse complement strand
ACCGCAGGCAACGCGCCAGGCCTGAACGACGGCGCAGCGGCGCTGGTGCTCACCAGTCGCGCGGAGGCCGAGCGCCAGGGATTGCAGCCGCTGGCGCGAGTCGCAAGCTATACGCTGGCGGCGGTGCCGCCGCAGTGGATCTTTGCGGCGCCGGCGCGGGCTATTCCGCGTCTGCTTGAGCGATTGGAGTGGCACACGGAAGATGTGGATTTATTTGAAATTAACGAGGCGTTCGCGGCGCAGGTGCTGGCCAATGCAGCCGAAATGAAACAAGGTGGCTACGAGCTGGATTGGGACAAAGTGAACGTCAACGGCGGGGCCATCGCGCTGGGCCATCCCATCGGGGCCAGCGGCGCGCGCATTCTGGTTACCTTGCTGCACGCGCTGCAGGCGCAGGGATTGGGGCGCGGGGTTGCGGCCCTCTGTCTGGGCGGTGGCGAGGCTGTGGCTTTGGGCGTGGAGATGGAGCAGAATGACTGACGGAAGGTTTGTATGAAACGCGACCGGACATTTCTCGTCCTAGGGGGCGCGGGTCTCGTGGGTTCGCAGATCGTGCGCGAGATCGCGCGCCAGATGGATCCGGAAAAAATCGTCGTTGCCAGCCTTTACCGTGGCGAAGTGCGCGAGTTTTTGCACGACCTGCGGCGGGAGTTTCCACACGTCGAGCTAGTCGGGGCCTGGGGTGACATCTTCTTGCGCGAGGAGTTTTCCATGGAGCGACGGCGACGGCTGCTACAAAGCCAGGTCCGTCGTGATATGCTGTATAACGATCTTTATGGCGGCCTGGATGAAGCATACGAGCGCTCGGCGTTAGTGCAGCTGGTTGAACAACACCGGCCTGACGTCATCGTCGACAGCATCAACACGGCGACGGCGATCAGTTACCAGGACGTGGAGGCGCTGAGCCGGCAGACGCACGACTTATTGCAGGAGCTACAGCGTATCGTGGACCACCAGGATCTGGATGGGCTCGTGGACTTCGGGCGCAACTTGCAGCAAAACGTGAGTACCTTGCTGATTTCGCAATCGGTGCCGCAGCTCATTCGCCACGTGCAGCTTCTACACCGCGCCCTGCGTCGCGTCGAGACGCGTCTTTATCTGAAGATTGGCACGACGGGAACGGGCGGCATGGGTCTCAACATCCCCTATACCCACAGCGAGGACAGGCCCAGCGCCAAGCTCATGAGCAAAAACGCGGTTGCCTTTGCACACACCGGTTTGCTGTTCCTGATGGCGCGCACGCCCAACGGGCCGCTGGTGAAGGAGATCAAGCCGGCGGCAATGATCGGTTACAGGCGCGTCAGCTACCAGACGATTAAGTTACGCGGTCGCCCGCAGTTCCGGTACCAGACGCGCCAGGAAGCGCTGGACGGCAAGCTGGCGCTTCGCGGCGACGAAAACGTGTATTCGCGTCTGGGAAAGTTGCAGATGGCGGGCGTGGATACGGGCGAAAATGGCTTCTTTGCCCGCGGCGAGTTTGAGGCGATTACATACCTGAACCAGATGGAGTTCGTGACGCCTGAGGAAATCGCGCAGCAGGCGGTGCTGGAAATCAAGGGTAGCAATACGGGCTATGACGTTATTGCCGGCATTGACAGCAGCGTGATGACGCCCAGCTACCGGGCGGGCGTCTTGCGCCAGACGGCCTTGGACAAGCTGGCGCATATCGAAGAGGAAACGCAAACGCACAGCGTCGCCGTGGGGCAATTGGGACCGCCTGAGCTGTCTAAGTTGCTTTATGAGGCGCAACTTTTGAAACTGAATTACGGCACGTTGCTGGACGTGATCAACACGCCGGCGACAGAGATTTCGGAGACAATCTATAGTTATCTGTTGGAACAGGAGACGTTGCGCACCACGATAGCGTCCATTGGCGTGCCTATCCTGACCCCGGATGGCAAAAGCATTCTGCGTGGCCCGCGTCTGAACATTCCTGAGAGTATCTATCATGAAGTCGATGTGAGAGGCGCGGATGTCGACGGCTGGGCGCGCAAGGGCTGGGTCGACCTGCGTCCGGTCAATTTCGCCGAGTGGCAGGACCGTTTCCAGCGCATGCGGCGCACGCGACACATGCTACACACGCGAGGCACGTCGTCGTTAACGATGAAGACGTACTTGCCAGAAACGATCGAAATAGGCATCGTCGTGGCCTGGATTTTCAACAACGACGACCAGGGATATCGCATTAAATAGTTGAAAAGGTTGTGCTAAAATCACGTGTGTTATGCCGCGTGAGGAACAGCGCCGTCCACACGCGCTTGTCCGGCGTCGCTTGCAAGTTTGGCCACGTGGGATAAGCTCCTAATACGAAAACGAAAAGAAGAGAGGAAACGAAGGTTAAGCCTATGCAGCAGCAACAGTTTGCAGGTCTAACAATGCCAGTTTTTACGGCATTTGGTTGGGCCGGAGAGGAGCAAGCGCTCAATTATGCCCTCTCGCAAGTAGAACAGTTTATCAACGAGTTACACGTCGCCCTTCCGCGGCGCATGCAGACGCACCTGCCATTTTATGGTCTGAATCCAGAGAGCCAGATCGCCTATTTATCGGCAGCACAGGAACCGGAGTCGGACGTTTACGTGGCCTTTATCGTGCGTCCCATAAGCCTGGAAATGCAGCTTTCGATTACGGACCAGATGGCGCTGGGAAAAGCCCTACGCGCGGCTAACGCCGATCCTGAGCGGTGGCTTAATTTGCTACAGGCGCTGCCAGGCGAGTGGCATCTGCATGTGAAGCAGATGGAAGTGGACGACGAGACGGAGGAACGCACGTCGTATCAGGATCTTTACAAGGATCCAGTGGACGAGCTCGATTTAGAAGGCGTGGAGAGCCTGACGAGTCGCGCTCATTTTTTGAACGGCGAACCACAGTGGGTGACGCCGCTGTTTCTGAGCCGGCGCTTCCAGGCCGAACAGGTGGCGGCGATGGGCGTGGAGATTGTGCGGGTGATGGCCGAGGGCGTTAGCGAGCTGGAGACGATGTTCGAGTTCCTGACCGGCCGCGATGCACGACCCAAGAAGAAAAAGGCCAAGACGAAAGAGAAAGCCAAGCGCGCGCCTCGCAAACCGGAAACGTTGGACCCGGATAAGCAGTTTGTATACGTGACGAAGCTACAGCCGCTGCACATCCGGCGTGGGTTTGTCAACCTGACGCCCGAGCACTGGGACTTCTTCGCCAGCTCGGCCCGCGCCACCACGCGCGAGATTACCTTGAATTTCGAGGATAATGTCGATAAGGACAGCAGCGTCTGGCGTCTTTCGTCTAATGATATGGCGCGCATCGTTTTGAGCGAGGCGGCGCAGGGATGGCTCGAGGATAACTTTGATGCGGATGACCGTGTGCAGGTGACGGCAACGAAAAAGGAAAAGGACGAGATAGAAGTGTTGCTGGAGCCGGTGGAGTAGGTAGTTCGATTAGCGGAAAGACCGCAGGTAGCCCCGTGCGAACACGGGTCACCGTAGTATAAGGCTATTATTACGAAGCTCTATTGGCAGCGAGCAGAATATGGCACGAACCAAGATAGTCGCAACGATTGGCCCTTCGTCTGACAGCGAAACAACCATTCGCCAGATGCTCCACGCGGGGATGAATGTGGCGCGAGTTAACTTCTCGCACGGCGATCACGAAGCGCATATTGAGACGTTTAAGATGTTGCGGCGCGTGGCGGAGGACGAGGGCAAGGTGTTGTCGATTCTTGGTGACCTGCAGGGTCCTAAGCTGCGGTTGGGCCACGTAGGCGCAGGCGGTATTCAGCTGTCGGTGGGCGATGAAGTGATGTTGACGCCTTACCGTGGGCAGCCGGCAATGATCCACTTGCCCCACCCTGAGCTTATTGAGATTCTACGGCCGGGCGCGCGCATCGTGGTCGGCGATGGCGAGGTGGAGCTGACGGTCACTGAGAAACAGAGCGAGACGGTATTGACTACGGTGAAAGTGGCCGGTCTGCTGGAATCGCGCAAAGGCGTGAACGTGCCGGGAACCGACCTTCCCATTTCCAGCATTACAGAAAAGGACCGCGAAGACCTGAAGCTCATCTGCGAGCTGGGCTTTGACTACGTGGCAATGTCCTTTGTGCGCAGCGCCGTCGACATCGAGGAGCTGCGCGGCCTGATGGCGGAGCACGGCGTGCACATTCCGATCATTGCCAAGATCGAGAAGAGCGAAGCGATCGAAAACTTAATTGCGATTCGCGAGGTGACGGACGGCATGATGGTGGCGCGGGGCGATCTAGGTATTGAGGTGCCGCCGCAGGAAGTCCCCCTCTTGCAGAAGCGTATCATCAGCGTGTGCAATGAAGTTGGCAAGCCGGTTATTACGGCGACGCAAATGCTGCAGTCGATGGTAGACCATCCACGTCCCACACGCGCGGAAGCGAGCGATGTGGCTAACGCCATTCTGGACGGAACTGACGCCGTGATGCTTTCTGGGGAAACGGCAGCGGGCAAGTTTCCGGTGGAGAGCGTCTTGATGATGAAACAGATCGGGGAGATCACAGAAGGCGCCTTCCCCTACGAACAATGGCGACGAGAACGACACGAACAGTTTTTGGCCGACGCCGATATTACGGAGGCGATCAGCGAAGCGAGTTGCGCCGTGGCGGAAGAAGTGGGCGCGCGGGCCATTATTTCGTCAACCATGTCAGGGTTTACGGCGCGTCAGATTGCACGGTACCGGCCGTCGACGCCAATCCTGGCAGTATCGCCGGCGCCGGAGACGCAGCGTCGCCTGGCGCTTGTATGGGGCGTGGAATGTATTCTAATCCCACGTGTCGAGAACACGGATGAGATGATTGAAACGTCGGTGCGCGCGGCTTACTCGCGCGGTCTGAAGGTTGGCGACCTTGTTGTGATTACTGCCGGCGTCCCCTTTGGCAGCAGTGGGCATACGAACCTGATTCAAGTGCACGAAATTGAACGCGACTTTTCGCAAGAGAATGTGTCAGAAACGCCTGACATAATAGCCTAGAGTCGCTCCCTAAAAAGCCAGTTTAGTTTTGTGGTGGTCGCGTTTCGGGTCCACCATAGAAGGTAAAAATAATCCAATGAGCAATCAAGTTACCACATACGAGGAAGACGTTGTTGCAGCGCCAAGAAAAGTTGCCTGGCGCCCACCCGCGCTAGAAAGCATAGAAGAAACGGGCCTTAGCCATGGCTTTGTAGCGGATATGGCGCTAAAGGTTCTTTATTTCCAGGGCCAGGCAACAGGCTACGAGATCGCCCAGAAACTACACCTGCCCTTCACAACCGTGTTGGGCCCGATTATGGATTTTCTTAAACGGGAGCAGATGTGTGAAGTAAAAGGCTCCGGGGGGCTGGGCTCGGGATCATACCAATATGTTATCACGACGAAAGGGGCCGCGCGCGCGCGGGATCAGCTGGAACGCACGACCTACGTGGGACCGGCGCCGGTTCCTTATGAAGATTACGTAGCCGCCATGCAGGCGCAAGGTGGCGGGCGGCTACGCGTTAACCAGCGTCAGATGAAGCAGGCGTTGGCCAGCCTGGTTCTAGAAGAGCAGGTTTTTGAGAAGATTGGACCGGCTGTGAACTCCGGTAAGTCCATTTTTCTCTATGGCCCGCCGGGCAATGGTAAGACGAGCATTGCCGAGTGTGTCGGACGCATGGTGTTGGGAGACAATATCTACATTCCCTACGCGCTTTACATTGAGGGGCAAGTGGTCTTGCTCTATGATGAGATCAATCACGTGCCGGTGCAGCCTGAAGAAAAGACCACCAACGGCAGTCTGGGCGCCAATCGTATGGACACACGCTGGATACAGATTCGCCGCCCGGTGATCATGGTCGGTGGAGAGCTGACCCTGGACGGTCTGGAGTTGCAGTTCGACCCGGTCAACAAATATTATGAAGCGCCGTTTCAAATGAAAGCTAACGGCGGCATGTTTCTCATCGACGATTTCGGCCGGCAGCAGGTACGACCGCGCGACCTACTCAATCGCTGGATCGTGCCCATGGAGAAGAACATCGACTTTCTGTCGCTACACACCGGGCGCAAAATTGAAGTACCCTTTGAGTTGCTGCTCGTCTTTTCCACGAATCTGCCACCTAAGGATCTGGTCGACGAGGCATTTCTGCGCCGCATCCGCCACAAGATTGAGGTCCCGTCGCCCGATTTCGAGAATTACCGGGAAATCTTTAAGCGCGTTTGCATCCAGCGCAACATCCCCTACGATGAACAAGCAGTGCGCTATTTGCTGCAGGAGTACTATGTGAAGCCTGAGCGCAAGTTGCGCGCCAACCATCCGCGCGATCTAATGGACCAGATTGCCGACATTGCCGGCTATGTGGGAACAGAGCCGGAGTTGAGCAAGGCTCTGTTGGACCGCGCCGCGGCATCGTATTTTGTCGATTTATAGGGCGACGCCCTTCGACTCGATATGGATTGGCTTTCAGGCCCATTTCCTCTGATCATTGCCCATCGCGGCGCGAGCGCCGACGCCCCAGAAAACACAATGGCGGCCTTCGCCCTGGCTGCGGAACAGGGGGCGCACGGCGTTGAATTCGACGTGCGTCTCAGCGCCGACGGCAATATTGTGATTATGCACGATGAGACGGTAGACCGAACCACGAATGGGAGGGGACGGGTTTCTAAGATGAGCGCGGGGGCGCTGCGGGAGCTAGATGCGGGTGAGGGGCAGCCGGTACCCATGTTGGATGAGGTATTTGAGGCGTTTGGGCCAAGTATGTTGTACAATGTGGAATTAAAAGAGTTTGGCCTGTGGGGCAAAGGGTTGGAAGAGGCGGTCGCCGACCGTATCGACGCCTATCATCTGCACAACCAGGTCGTAGTCTCGTCGTTTAACCCGCTGGCAGTACGCCGCGCGCGGCGGTGCCTGTCGGCAACGACGATGACAGGGCTGGTGTGGATGAAAGGGCCGCGCATGCTACGCCAGCTGTTGGCGCCGGCGCAAGCTGACCATCCCCACTATCCGCTGGTAAACGAAACATACATGGCCTGGGCCCGCGAGCGCGGGCTGCGCGTTCATACGTGGACGGTGGACGACGCGGAAGATGCGCGACGTCTGGCAGATCTTGGTGTGCATGCTTTGCTCACCAACAGGCCGCGCGAAATCAGTGCGGCATTGGACGCCGGCAAATTATCAAGATAGAGGGGTCGTTTCGGCGAGAATGAAAGTCAAAGTAATCCTGAATCCCTACGCCAACCGTTGGCGGGCGCAGACGCACGCGCCTGCCATTCACGCGGCGTTTGCGCGCGTCGGCGTGGAGTGCGATCTGGTACTGACTACGGCGCCCACTGTTGCTACGCGTGAAGCACACGAGGCGGCGCTAGATACGTATGACGCCATTGTGGCTGCCGGCGGGGACGGCACGGTGAATGAAGTTGTCAACGGCCTGATTCAAACGGCGGGGGACGGGCCCACGAAGCCACTGGGCGTAGTGCCCATCGGCACGGGCAACGACTTCAATGATATGGTGGGGCTGCCACGGGATCTCACGGAAGCCGTGGACGTCATCGCAGCGGGTAACACGCGGCAGGTGGACGCGGGCAGGGTCAACACGGGAAATTCATCCAGTCACTATTTCGACAATAACTGCGCGCTGGCAATGGAGCCGATGGTGACCATTGAGAATATTAAGATGCGGCGGCTATCGGGTAACATCCGCTACATTGCGGCGCTGGCAAAGGCGCTGTTTAAGCTCCGCGCGTGGAACATGAAAATCTGTTGGGACGGCGGTGAGTATAGCGGCCCCACGCTGCTACTGTCGGTGTGTAACAGTCCGCGCACGGGTGGGGTGTTCTATATGTCGCCGACAGCGCGCATGGACGACGGCCTCTTTGACATTGTCTACGCGCCCGATATGTCTCGCCTGCAAGTGCTGTCGATTTTGCCCCGCCTCTTTAAAGGCACGCACCTCAACCATCCGCTGGTGCAGCACAGCCGCAGCAACTGGCTGTGCATTGAAAGTGACCCGGGCACGCCGATTCACGCCGATGGGGAAGTGATTGCCGAGTCGGAGCGGTATGTGGAGTATGACATGCTGCCCGGTAAGATTACGCTGCTCTCGCCCTAACCCTCTTTATCTTCACATGATGGCGCCTGGAGTGGTATGTTAAGAAAGCGCTGCTACATATCCCAGGTGGCGTCGCCGTAGAAGTCCCCGTGATCTTTGGATAGAAAGGCCTCGATTTGCGGACGGATGTCGCCCAGGCGGAAGCTGGGACCGTGTCCAGGATAGCAGAACATGTCGTCGGGCCAGCTTAACACCAGCCGGCGCAGCGTGCGCAACGTGGTCTGAAACTGTTCGGCGTTCCAGGTTTTTCCCGGTCCACCTTCGAATAGAGTGTCGCCGACAATGGCGCGGTTGTCATCCTGGAGCACGAGACAGATGTGATCGACGACGTGTCCCGGCGCGCGCGCCACGCGCAAGGCGTGGGCGCCGACGTTCAGCTGTTCGCCGTCGACCAGGCCGCGCCCTGCGTCCAGGGACAGCTCGTTGAAGTGCGGCCCATCGTAGGCCCAGACAGGTACGCCAAGACGGTCACGCATCTCGTCGAGCGCGCCAATGTGGTCGGGATGGGTGTGCGTGAGTACGATGGCCTGGGGACGGCTGTCGCCCAGCATGGCGGCTAGTTTCTCGGGATCGGCGCCAGGATCGACGAGGATGCTCTCCTTCGTCTCGGGGCAAATGAGCGCATAGGCATTCATGGGCCAGGGGCCGACGGCGCTTTGCTGCAGTTCGAGGCGACTCATGGGTATCTCCTTATCCCTCTTCTTCTTCGTGCAGGGTTTCCAGGAAATCCCAGATTAGCTCGTTAAACTCCAGTGATTGCTCCAGGTTGGGCAGGTGACCGGCGCCGGGAATGACGACAAGCTCGGCGTTGGGCAACGCGTCACGCATCTCTTCGGCATCGGAAAGGGGGATAAGCTGGTCGTCTTCGCCGCATACGATCAGGACAGGAACGTCGATTTCGGCGAGGAGTGCGCGAGAATCGGCGCGCCCTTTCATGGCATTGAGGGCGCCAACCATGCCTTTTAGCGTCGTGCTTTGCATCATGTCGCGGACATAGGAGACCAGCTCGCGATCTTCTTCAAAATTTTGCGGCGCCATCACTTTGGGCAGCATCTCGTCGGCAATAAGGGGCACGCCGTCCTTCTTTGCGCGCTCTATCATCTTATCACGGCCTTTACGCCCTTCGGCAGAGTCTGCACCGGCCCTCGTGGCAACCAGGATCATGGCAGCGACCCATTCCGGATAGCGGCGGTAAAACTCAAAGGCCACGTAGCCGCCCATAGAGTGACCACACAATACCACCGGCTCTTGCACGCCAACGGCCTCGAGTAAGCCAAAGCAATCCTCAGCCATCAGACCGATTGAGTAGGGCTCATTACCAGGATCTGAGAGGCCGTGCCCACGCAGATCGGGCGCCAGGACGCGTGCTATATCACGCAAATCTTCCATTTGTGGCTCCCACAAGTTGCTGTTTAGCGGAAACCCGTGAAGCAGCAACAATGTCAGACCGGCACAGCTATCCTGATAAGCCAGCAGGAAGTCCCCCTCACGTGATTCCGCCATCAAATTCCCTCCTATTAACGCGAAAAGCAACTCGCTCGTTGACGCCCGTTAACAGTATAAACGGGGAAATGGCATGGGGCAAGGGCTCAGCGCCCCACCCCCAATGCGCCGCCAAAGGCCGCGGACATTTCGTCGTAGATGGCGGCAATGCTGGCTTCGTCTCCGCGGAAGAAGTTTCCGTTTGCGCTCAGGGCAATGTTTTCCAGGAGATTCTCGTCGGCGTCGTTGCCGAAGGCGATGGTAAAGACCGTGGTGTCCGTCTCGGCAAGCACTTGCACCGCACTGTCCTGGCTGTGCCGGAAGCTGCTGGTGTCCAGCCCGTCGGTCAGGAGCACCAGGGCGTTGGTCGTCTCTGGTGTGCCCGTGTTGCGCAGCAGGTTGGCGCCGTCGGCGATGGCGTCATAGAGGGACGTGTCTCCTTGCGCCTCCAGGTCGCGCACGGTCTGGATCATGGCCTCACGGCTGTCGCCTACGCGCTCGTACTTGATGAGCGGCTGCGGCATACTGGAGAAGGAAATGATGCTGAGGTAGTCGTCCTCGCCCATCTGCTCGATGAACTGCACGGCCGACTGGCGCACGCTTTCGATCTTGCGTCCGCTCATACTGCCGGAAACGTCGATGACCATGACCAGGTTGACATCTTTGCGCGCCGACTGCCACAGCTCTTGCACGGCGTAGATGGCCTCGACATTGGGCGCGGCGAAGACGATCTGCGGCTGCTCAAGGTCGACGCCGCGGGACTCGTCCACATCATGTTACCGACGGCCGACGAGATGGCCGAC
>CAYSMQ010000059.1:1886-6268 GCA_964432035.1 uncultured Ardenticatenaceae bacterium | reverse complement strand
CGGTCACGGCGTCGATCACCGGTCGCAAGCCGTGGGCCACGGCGGACTCTTGCGCCGTTTCATCCAGCAGAAAGTCGCGGAAGATTTGCGCCGCCTCGCGCACCTCAGCCGTGCTATTGGCGTTGATACAGGCCGGATGCTCGGCGACAAAGGTACCCTCGAAGGGATAAATGGGCACGATGTCGGGGTCTCCACCGCCAAAGTTGACGACGTCGCTCTCGTAGAGTACGGCTGCGCCCAGAAACTGGACGCCGCGCTCGCCCATGGCCTCGGCCAACGCGCCGGTGTTGTTACTGAACCAGGACACGGCGCCCTCAAAGGCGCCAACTGAAGCCTGCACGATGGGCTGCTCGATGTCGGCGGCGTCGACGGCGGTGGTCTTGGATTCTGCGGCCTGCACGAGGGCCAGCAGCGTGTTGGCGCCACTGGCGGATAGGCCGGGGTGCGTATGGCCCAGGCGCAAGGTGTCGCCGAACTGCCCGCCGCTGTAGTAGTCCCAGGAGCTGGGATCGGCCGCCAGGCTGCCCACGTCGAGCCAGCCGAGATCGCGTCCGGGCCAGCCCAGCGCCTGTGCGACGGGCCGCCACATGGCGATGACCAGAGGGCTGGTGGCAACGCTGGCGCAACTATTTTGGAAGCCGTCGTGGCCCTCGCGCGCCATGACATTGGTCCACACTTGTTGGTCCGGCAGCCACAGATCGACCGGCGCGCCGGCCTGCATATCGGTGATAGCTTGTCCGGCGTCGGCAGTTGTCAGTTGTACGTAAGCCTGTTGTCCGGACTCCGTCTCTAACTCGCGCTCGTTAAAGACCTCAACCTCAGCCGTCAACCAGGGTGTAAGGCTGGTATTCGCCATGACTTCGACCACTGCCGCGTTGCGCGGCGGTCCATCCGCATCGCCAAAGCCACAAGCGAGGGCGGGAAGCAGGAGCAGGAGTAAGAAACCAAACAGGCCGCGATGTCGATTAAGCATAAGCGCCTCTTGACGAAGATTGGCCGGGAATTTTTACCGGCCGGTGGTGATGAGTGTCATTTCAACGTAGCGGTCTTCAGCCTGGATTGCCGGGTCGTCGGTTTCCCAGTGATCTTCCGGCGGTAGCGTGGCGGTGACGATGAAACGCGCCTCGTCCAGGCCCTGTGAAACGAGATAATCGACCACCGATTGAGCCCGCGCCTGGGCAAACTCGAGAATTTCCTCTTCTGTGTACGGTGGGTCATTTTCGGGCCAGGCCGATGAGCCTTTGACTTCGAGTAATAGCCCGACGCTCTGGGACATGGTGGGGAGGACACACTCGTCGAGAATACGGCGCGACTCCAGCGTCAGCTCGGTGCTATCGGGGAGGAAGGAGAAACGACGACAGGGCAAGACTGCCAGGGTCGCCGCGTCTTCGCTGCCCACGGTGCTGAGGTCGATATTGGCCGAAATGGAAAAGGTGTCGTTCACCGGGGATCCTGTGGAGGCCAGGCTGGCCTGTTGCGCTGCGCGAGCGACAAAGCCGGGTTCAACCAGCTCGGCCGGATCGTCGTCCGGCACCTCCAGACCGGCGGCGGCCCACACGCGGCGCGCGATTTCTAGACGGCTGACGAGGGGGCGCGGGTCACGCATGACGGCGGAGTTGTCACTCAGCGTCGCCTGCGCCACGCTTTCCAGCCATAGCTCCAGGTCTTCGGCCGCCGATTCAGGATAGACGAAGCTCCAGTCGTTATGACCCCACTCTGCAATCAACTGCGCCGCGCTGTCGAAATCTTCCAGTTGCTGAGCGAGCGTGTCGAACCAGGCATCGTGAAAGGCCTGTACGAGATCGGCTTTCTGGTTAACCGATTGGCGAGAGGTGACAATGGTGTCGATGACGATGCGCAACTGGCTGGAGCTGAGCAGGGGAACGCCGCCGCTCTCTTCAGCGGCGTAGATGTCGGGCTCCCAGCCGGAAACGGCGTCGGCCTCGCGCCCGTTGAAGGCTGCCACGGCGTCGGCGACGCTGTCCTGGGGCACCAGGGTGACGTCGAAGCGGGGGTTAAGGCGCGCGATGGACAGCGTGTAATAGACGAAGTACTCGCCCACACTACCGCGGGCGAAGGCGATGCGCTTATCTTGAAGGTCGTTAATGGTTTCGATATCGCGTCCCCAAAGCTGGTCGGCGCCCGCACTCTCGTCGACGATGGCGGTAATGACGCCTGGGCTGTCCAGGGCCACGGCGTCAAGCGTGGTCAACAGGCAATCCCACTGTCCGCTCTGCAACAAGGCATTACGCTGCTCCTCGGATACGTCGTAGGCGGGGTCGTCATCGAGGAAAAAGGGAATGATACCCAGATTGAACCCGTGCTCGACGTCTTTTCCCGACATCTGCATTTGCTGCAAGGTGAAATAGCTGCCAAAGGCATCGGCGCCGCAGAGATAGGTAGGAAGGTCGGCATTTTCGTCGTAGTTGGGTCCAAAAATGGGTTCGGGTGAATCCAGGTCAACCTGCGGCGTCGTTGGCGCCTGCGGCTCGCTGGTTGCTCCGGCAACAGCAGTTGGTTCGCCGTTATCGGCTACCAGCCTGTTAAAAGCGTTGATGCCAAAGGCGACGCAGACGGCCATCAGGGCAATGCCGATGATGACAATGAAAATTATGCGTGTACGATCCATGCTTTGCATAAAGCTCTCCTCAAAGAGTTCGCTGGTCCGGAATTGTGGAGAGGTTGGAAACTAATACCGGCCAAGTAGATAGGGCACTAAATCCGATCACAGTATTCACATAGCATTACGAAATTTTGTAGCCAAGGTTGCTCAAGACGGCAGCGTTTTCCTGTCCGGCGATGACGTCAAACGTTAGTTCGCCGTCTGCCCCGCGATCGGCGATAAGCTCCACGGCTTCGGGCAAGACACAGTGCTTGCTGCCACGCACGCCGCCCAGCATCTCCTGATAGGCGCCGATGGCAAAGAAGCCAATATACAGGTCATCGGTATCCGCGGGCAAGTATAGAGGTGAGGCGCTGCCTTTGGGCGGGTAGACGTCATCGCTGTCGCAGGTGATGCCGCCGAGCTGCACGCGCCGGAAGGGGGCGTCCAGATTCGTCAGGGGCAAAACGATAAAATGTTCACCCAGCGCCCAGGCGTCAGGGAAGGAAGACATAACGGAGCCATCGATGATGTACCAGGGCAGATCGGAATTGTTGTCCTTAACGTCAATAATCTTAAATAGATGCGCGCCGTGTTCGGCCGTCGTGTAGCGGCCGAACTCGCCCATGATATCAGGAGCGGGTACGCGATATCGTTGGCAGACCTCCTGCATTGTCTCCAGAAGAAGGCGGGCGAAAGCGTGGTAATCAAAGTCAAAGTCGAGGGTCATGGCTACGGGCATGCCGCCGCCGAAGTTGAATATGGACAGAGATGGGTAACGTTTGCGCAAGCGGGCAAAAATCTCCATGGGCGGTTTGAGCCAGGAGACAAAGGCCTCGCGATCGACGATCTGGCTACCGACCATGGCATGATAAACCTTTAGCGTCAGGTTGGGCGCGGCCTGGATATAATCGGCCGCCTTCCAGATGTCGTCCAGGTGCATGCCAAAACGAGAGTTTGCCGCTTCCATTTCTTGCAGATCTTCATGGGCGCCGTAACTCTTCTGGCGCAACCCGACGTCGAAGTGGTGGTCCGATTCCAGCAACGGGGGAAGCTCGTTGAGATCTTCCAGGATGGGAATGAGGTTCTCGTGCCGGTCTTTAAGGCGCACGATGTTGGCGGCGTAGTTAGAGCCTGCGGGTTTGAAACCGTTGCAAAGTACCATGCGATCGGGTGGTAAGACACCGCGCGCGCTCATCAGCCGGGCGATGTCGACGTCCACGGTCGAGGACATTTCGTGGTGGGCGCCGGCGCCTAGCGTGGTGCGCACAACCTCTTCGGCGGCGTTGGCCTTGGAGGCGTAGGCGTAATGGAACTGGCCTTCATAGCCGAGGTCGGCGATTGCGTCGGCAAACACCTGGCGCATATATGATATCTGACGCCGGATCAGGGGCAGGTAGACAATTTCCAGGGGGCTGGGAAAGGCGCGCCCCACTTCGTTACGGTCGCCGTCTAAGAATAATTGCGCCAGGTCGAAGCCGTCGATGGCCAGTCGCCCATCTTGCGCCTGTAGATAGCTATTGAATCTTTGACCGGCGGGCACAGGGGACTCTTGTTCCCACCCAATAACCACGTTTCCCATCTTATCTCTCCGAAAGTTCGTTGAAGAAGGCGGATGTCTCGGGGCTCAGCTAAGTCGGGCGTTTCTGGAAAAGACATCCGATTTCTCGGTGGTTCTCTGACCTCTTGTTCGCTTCGAAGAAATCGGATGTCTCTACGCTGATTCATCCGATTTCTCGGGACGCACCGATTATATTGGATTGTCGCAAAAACCGGAATG
>CAYSMQ010000059.1:0-1786 GCA_964432035.1 uncultured Ardenticatenaceae bacterium | reverse complement strand
CATCCGATTTCTCGGGACGCACCGATTATATTGGATTGTCGCAAAAACCGGAATGCAACTGTACGCTCCATTCTAGCGTCTACACGGTCAGGGGAAATAGGAGTTTAGCGCCCCGCCGTCCGCAGCGACTCGTAGCACCCAGACTTCCAATCTGGCCCGATCTGCATTAAACTATCACCGTTCGCCGCGCGCAACCAACGGCGAAAAACGAAGGTCATCGCCGACAGCCACGGCAACCGGGACGGCGAACGAAGGTGATTATGCGCGTATATGTGCTATTGAATCCAGTGGCAGGAAACAGCGACCCGGAGGAGATTCGCGAGCAACTTGCCGCACAGTGCCCGGCGCCAGATTGGGACGTTGAAATTCGAGAAACGACCGCGGACGACGACGTAACACAGCTGGCGCGGGAGGCGGTGGAAGCGGGGTATGAGCTGATTTGTGCGGCGGGAGGCGACGGCACGGTTTCGCTGGTTGTAGATGGGCTGGTGGGAAACGACGTGCAGATGGGCATCATCCCCGCGGGAACGACCAATGCGCTGGCTCAAGCGCTGGGAATCCCCCGCGACATGGAAGACGCCATCGGGATTATCGCCAACCCGGGGCACCTCATGGCGTTGGACGCCATCGAGATAGAGGGCCGTTACTACGTTTTACGCGTGGGCGTGGGTCTGAGCGCGGCAACCATGGATAAGACGACGCGCGAGGACAAGAAACGGTTTGGCGAAGCGGCGTACGTGTGGACGGTGGTCAAGGAGCTGGCAGGGTGGCAACCGCGACATTATACGCTGGATATTGACGGCAAGCGTAAGACGATTCGCGCCGGGGACGTGTTGTTGGCCAATGCCGGCGTGCTCACGGGTCCGCTCAAATGGGGCGAGCATATCTATCCCGACGACGGGCGGCTCGATTTGTGTGTTATCCGCGCGCGGAACGTGACCGACTATCTGGTATTGCTCACAGACGTGATGCGGCGCAGGCAGTGGCGCAACCGCCACATTAAGTTCTTTGCCGTGGAAGATCGCGTCAAAGTAAGCGCGGGTAAGAAGCTGGCGGTGACCGGTGACGGCGAGATAATCGGACACACGCCGTTTGAGGCGCGCGTCGTGCCCGGCGCGATTACAGTGCGGGCGCCTGCGCGCTGAAGCGCTCGCGACAAGCTAATTCAGGCGCCGCCAGAGCGCTCATTACAAACTGACACAGTAAGGGCCGGCGCGCTGAAGCGCTCACTCCAAACCGGTTAATCTTGTTCGGATGTGCGTCCGCCGTGTTCGCGGAAGAAGCGTTCCAGGTCGTCTGCGCGGTCGTCTTCGACGTCGGCGACAACCAACACAGCCTCGCCCGACTCGACCGCGTCACGGTAGAAGTCGGCCAATCCTTCATCGTCAATTTCGCCGCCTGGCCCGCCAAAGATGCCCACCGCGCCCGAGCCGCCGACATTGGGTTCGGCTGTAGGGAGCCCGATTGCACGAACGTCGGTGCCTTCGGCCTCTACGTTGCGCTCGTACACACGGTAATCGATGTCCTCAAAACCGGTTCCGGCCAAGGCGTCGATGGCTTCGCTTGCGTCGGCCTGGGTCTCAAATAAGCTGGCAACAGTTGTCATGATTTCTCTCACCTCGTTCGAGTTCGATTGTATTTCTTCTTGACAGCTTCTATTATAAGATCTGACCGTCGGCTTCAGGACACATTAAAGGTACAAATCGGACTATGACAGTGGAACACAGGCAATCGGGACGCATGGATATTGGCGTGGTTTTTCCCCAGGTTGAGTTTGACCCTGATC
>CAYSMQ010000058.1:9849-16683 GCA_964432035.1 uncultured Ardenticatenaceae bacterium | reverse complement strand
GCCTCGCACCGTCGAGGATGCCATTCGCACCATGCAGGAACATGACGGGAAGGCGCAGCTCATTGCGGGCGGCACCGACCTGTTACTTGATATGCAACAAGGCGAGCATCCGCAGGTGGAGGCCATGGTCGACGTCACCGCAATCGGCGAACTGACCGGGATTGGCGAGAGCGACGGCTTTATAGAAATCGGGGCGGCGGCAACACACACGCAGATCGTTAAATCTGACCTTATCGTACAACAGGCCACCTGCCTTGTGGAGAGCTGCGGCGTCATCGGCGGCCCGCAGGTGCGCAACGTGGCCACGCTGGGCGGCAATGTGGCGCACGCCTTGCCCGCTGCGGATGGCACAACGGCGCTCGTGGCGCTGGACGCCCGCGTCGAAGTTGCCGCGCCGTCCGGTCGCCGCTGGATGCCCATCCTGTCGCTATTCAAAGGACCCGGACTCTCCACGCTGGAAATCGGTCGCGAGCTAATCACCCGCTTCCGCTTTGCCCCCGCCGGCAGCGGCAGCGGCACCGCTTTCAAGCGCATCATGCGCCCCCAGGGCGTGGCTTTACCCATCCTGGCTTGCGCCGTGTGGGTTGATGTGGGTCCCGAAGCAGGGGGCGGCCCGCTCCAGGAGACGACGGTGCGCGACGCGCGCATCTGCATCGGGCCTGTAAAGCCTGTTCCCGTCCGCGCCGAAAATGCCGAAGCGAGCTTGCGCGGGCGCACCCTGGGCCAGGCGCTGGATGATTGCGTGCAGGCGGCGCGGTCAGAATTCATGCCCCGCACCAGCAAACACCGCGCCACGTCAGAATACCGGCTGGAGATGATCGAAGTGCTCTTGCGCCGCGCCCTGCCGCTGGCAACACGCCGCGCATTGGGAGAAGAAATCGTACCCGAAGGCGTTGGCTTGCAGTAAGTTTTTTGAGTGCTGATTTGGAGAGATGACAACATGGCAACACTAGAATTGACTGTAAACGGCAAAGAACAGCAACTAGAGATACCCGACAGCCGCTATCTTGCCGAGGTGCTGCGATACGACCTGGGTCTTACCGGCACTAAGATTGGTTGCAATGAGGCGGAGTGTGGTATCTGCACGGTGCTCGTCGACGGCGTTCCGGTCGATTCCTGCGTCTATCCCGCGCTCAAGGCGCATGGGAAGCGCGTAGATACTATTGAAGGCCTGGCGCGCCGGCCCGTTGCCCCAGCGTCGAACCGCACCGGCGTGGCGCAACGGACCTCCAACTTCCGCGCTGACGATATGCAGGGCCTACACCCCCTGCAGTCAGAATTCGTGCGCCACGGCGCGGTGCAGTGTGGTTTCTGCATTCCCGGCCTAATCATGACGGCGCGCGCCCTGCTCGAGGAGAATCCTGAACCTGACGACCACGCCATCAAAGTTGCTCTGAAAGACACTTACTGCCGCTGCGCGGGCTATCCGGCGATCAAGACAGCCATACAGTCGGCCGCCGCCATCATGCGCGGTGAGGAACCGCTGCCTGTGACGGTGCCCGAGAGCAACCAGCCGCTCAACGTCGTGGGCAAACGCGTCATCCGACCTGAGGCCATCGCCAAGGTTACCGGCGAAGCCATTTTTACGGACGATATCAGCTTCCCCGACCAGCTCTACGCGCGCACGCTGCGCGCCTCGCACCCGCACGCGCGCATACGCTCCATTGATAAGAGCGCGGCGCTGGCTCTGCCCGGCGTCCATGCCGTGTTAACGGCAGACGACATTCCCGGACGCATCAACCACGGCATTGTGCACCATGATTGGCCCGCCCTGGCGCACAAAAAGGTGCGCTATATGGGCGATCCGGTCGCCGTCGTCGCCGCGGAGAGCGCAGAGATTGCCGCCCAGGCGCTCAAGGAGATCCAGGTCGCCTACGATCCGTTGGAAATAGTGGACGGGCCCGAACGAGCCCTGGATCCTGACGCCCCCCACATCCATGAGGATTGGAAGACGGGCAACCTGATCAAGCATATCAAGGTGCGGCATGGCGAGGTGGAAAAAGGCTTTGCCGACGCCGACGTCGTCGTGGAGCGCACCTATCACACGGCAACGACGGAACACGCGTTCCTGGAACCGGAATGCGCCATCGGCGTGCCCGCCGGTTACGACGAGGAGCATGAGAAAGTAACCGTCTACGTCGGCTCGCAGATACCGTACGCCGACCGCAACCAGGTGGCTGCGGCATTGGACCTGCCCGACGACGCCGTGCGCATCGTCAGCCCCCTGGTCGGCGGTGGTTTTGGCGGCAAAGAGGATATCGCAGCCCAGATTCACGTGGCCATGCTGGCGCAGGCCACGGGCCGCCCCGTCAAGATGCTCTATCGTCGCGACGAATCGTTGCTGTTCCACCCCAAGCGGCACGCGACCGTGATTCGTATCAAGACCGGCGCGCGCCGTGACGGCAAGTTGACGGCCGTGCAAGCCGAGCTTTACGGCGACGGCGGGGCCTACGCCAGCCTCAGCGACAAGGTGATGACCCGCGCCACCACGCACGCCACAGGACCTTACGTCATTCCCAACGCGCGCATTGATTGCTATGCCAATTACACCAATAACCCGCCCAGCGGCGCTTTCCGCGGCTTCGGCGTGACCCAATCTGCCTTTGCCGTGGAGCAAAACATGGACATTCTGGCGCAGGAGCTGGGCATCGACCCTCTCGACTTCCGGCGCATGAATGCCATGCGCGTGGGTGAAATCACGGCTACCGGTCAGCTGTTGCGCGAGAGCGTGGGCTTGCCCCAGACGCTGGACGTGATTGACGAAAAGATTCGCAACGATATGGAGGCGCTGAAAGCGAACGGCGCCTCGAGCACGCCCACCGAGCGCCTCTCGCCCTATGCCTGGCGTCAGGGCAATAAGGCCTACGCCTGGGGCTTTGGCTGCGCCTATAAGAACACGGGGTTGGGCGGCGGCGCGCCGGACAAATCGTCGGCCATCGTCGAGGTCTACGCCGACGGCACGGCCGAAGTTCGTACCAGCGCCGCCGAAATTGGCCAGGGCCTGGTCACCGTGGTGGCTCAGACCACGGCCGAGGAGTTGGGCCTGCCTTACGAGCAGGTCAAAGTGCTGCTCTCAGACACCGACCTGACGCCCGACGGCGGTCCGACGACTGCCAGCCGCCAGACGTATGTCACGGGTAACGCCGCGCGCATGGCTGCCGGCGTGATGCGGGAGGCGCTGAGCAGCGTTGTCGCCGAGCAGTTCGACGTGCCGCCGGGGACGATCCGCTTTGAAGAAGGATTGCTGCGCGCCAACGGACATTCGGTCAGCTTTGGCGACGCCGTGCAGGCTCTCATCGACGAAGGTCGCGAACCACGCGCCCACTACCAATACGAAGCGCCCGAGACCCAGCCGCTGGGAACGGGCGGCGACATGCACTTTGCCTTCAGCTTCGCCAGCCAGGCGGCGCTGATCGAGGTCGACCTGGAAACGGGCGAGGTGCACGTGCTTAAGGTCGTCGCCGTCAACGACGTGGGCAAGGCTTTTAACCCCATCGGCCTGCAGGGTCAGGTGGAAGGCGGCGTCATGATGGGCCTGGGCAACGCGCTCACCGAATCCTTTATCGTGGAGCAGGGCATTCCCTTTACCGACGTGCTGGCCCGTTACAAGATGCCCAGCATCAAGCACACGCCGGAAATCCAGTCCGTCATTGTCGAGGAACCGACAGCAGACGGACCCTATGGCGCCAAAGGTGTGGGCGAGATTTCTTCTATTCCCACCACGCCGGCCATTTGCAACGCCATCTATAACGCCACCGGCGTGCGCGTCTATTCTTTGCCCGTGGACCAGGATGCGCTATTGCGTGAGATGTTAGAAAGGGACGAATAGGACTCAGTAGTCGAGAAATCGGATGTCTTTTCTCAGACGTCTGTGGCTCACGTTAGCGAAAGAGACATCCGATTTCTTGAGGCGGCCTAACCGAGGCTCAGCACGCCCTCATCTTCGCCGTCAGTCCATTCAATTTCAACTTCCAGGCTACGCTTGGTGCGTGATCCCTTGGCCTCCTCCTCGGCTTTCACTTCCAGCACCAGCTTCTGTGGCAGCTGCAGGGTCAGCTCTTCGTCGCCTTTGACGAGGCGCACTTCGCCGCCGCTAACCTTGTCGGCTAACTCACGCAAAAACGCCGCAACGCGTTGGGCGTCTGTATGCTCTTCACTGTTGAACAGGACAATTTCTTTGCCCATTCTTTGGCTCCTATCTTCTCGCCATTGGACACAGGCCAATGGTGCATTTCATCATGGTAGATCTACACCGATCTTCATACATATCTTAGCCGATTTTTGCTAGCATAGCCTTAGAATAAACACGAGGAAAGTGGGGCGCATTGCGATGCGCCCACTGGGAGTCAATGAGCCAACCCACTTTTATCTCCGAGGACGAACGACCCGACTTGAGCGGAAGGCGGCGCGTGCGCCGCTACCACGCCTGGCGCAAGTTGGTCGAGCTGCGCCCAGAGAACAAGGGCAAACCCATAACCGACGCCGCACCCACGTTGCAGATAGATGCCGAGACGCTGGATCTGGCTTCCGAGCTGGAACCGTTGAGCGCCGAAGGCACCCTCTTCTTTGAGCAGTTCGGCGCGCTGATGCTGCGCAGTGAGTTTCCCAAGTGGCGCCGCCATGGACAGTTCTGGCGTTACTTTCGCGGCATCTTCGGCCCTTCATTTCACGTCAACCGCATGCAGCCGCTCTTAAATCGCTTTGCCGTGAAACGCGAGCCATCGGTGGAGGGAGCAGCGCTCAAGGAACGCATTCGCCAATATGCGGCTGAAAGTGGGTTTGCCCTCTGTGGCTTCACGCTCGTCGACCGCCGCTTCATCGCCGAAGGCGCCGACGACAAATTCCCATATGACGCCGCCGTGGTGCTGGGGATAGAAATGGATGCGGGCTTGTTGGATGAAATGCCCGCGCCATCAGGTCCCCTCGCCGACTTTGAAGCGTACATTGCCGCCGGTCGCCAGGTGCTGAAGGTGGCCCAATTCATCCGCGGGCTGGGCTATCGCTGTATGGCGCGACCGGCGTTTGAGGGTTGGGTCAAGTACGTGCCGCACGCCGTCAATGCGGGACTAGCCGAGTTGGGCGCCAACGGCGTGGCTCTGACGCCGCAGTTTGGCCCACGCCAACGCTGGTGCATGATCAGCCTGGACGCTGACCTTGAGCCCGACCCGCCCGCCGATTTTGGCCTGTCAGATTTCTGCGAGGCCTGCCTGCTCTGCGTGCACGGTTGCCCGGGGCGCGCCCTGAGCGAAAACAAGCTGTGGTGGCGCGGCGTCTACAAGCACAAACTCAACGCCGCCCGCTGCTGGCCCTATTTCACGAAGTTTGACGGCTGCGCCATTTGCCTCAAGGTGTGCCCGCTCAATCGCTTTGGCTACAAGGCCTGCATGGACGCCTACCGTCGGGACGGAACCGTGCTGGGCAAACCGCCCGGCGTCGACCGCTTTCTGGAACGGCGGCGCAAACGGCAACAGCAGGCGAACGGCGTCACGGCTGTTGCCGCAGCAGAAGGACCTTAACAGTAATCAGCACCAGGAACGACAGCGTCATGAGGATCACCGAGAGCGTCAGAGCGACGCCGATGTCGAGCTCGAAACCAATATAGATAGCCAGCGGCATCGTTTGCGTGATACCCGGCAGATTTCCGGCGAAGATGATCGTAGCCCCGAACTCGCCCAGCGCCCGCGCCCACATCATGACCGACCCGCTGAGCAGGGCATTGGTGGACAGGGGCAGAACGATATGGCGGAAGATTTGCCAGTCGCCCGCACCGTCCAGCGCCGCCGACTGCTCCAGCTCGCTCTCCACGGCCGCGAACCCCAGGATAGCCGCGCGCAGGTAGAGCGGGGCGGCGACGAAGATTTGGGCCATGATCACGGCGATAGGCGTGAACGTCAGTTGAATGCCCAACGGCTCCAACAGGCCGCCGACAAGGCCGCGCCGGCCAAAGGCCATGAGCAGGGCCACGCCGGCGACGGCCGGCGGCAGTACGGTGGGCAGGTCTAGCAGCGTGTCTACGGCGCCTTTTAAGCGAAATTCGCGGCGCGCGACGAGATAGGCGGCGGGCGTGCCGATGAGAACGGTGATGACGGTCGCAGTGAGGCTTGTGCGCAAGCTCAAAGAAATGGCCTGTAACACGGCAGGGTCCCGCAAGTTGGCCGTGATTTGTGGCAAAGACGCGCGCGAAACGAGCGCCAGAAGGGGGACCAGTAAGAAAGCCAGCAGGGGTAGGCTGAGGGGCCACCATAAGTCGGGCAGCAACGTGTGTCGCCGCCAACGGTATTGTCTGCGGCTGGAGCGATAAGGAAGGTCAGACACGACTATTGCGAAGGAACATCGTCGACGGCGATAAAACCATAGTCTTGGAGGATTGCTTGTCCGTTTGTGGATTGCACGAAATCAAGGAATTCAGCAGCCAGCGCGCCGTTTTGGGCGTCGCCGAGAGGTGCAATGTAGTACTTTGCCAGCACGTTTAGCTTGTCAGGGATCTCAACTTGGCCCACGGGTGAATTTTGCGCGCCTACGACGTCGCTCGCGTACACAATACCGGCGTCGGCCTCGCCCAACGAGACGCGCGTCAGCACCGCACGCACCGTTAGCTCGTAGGAGACTACGTTGTCCAGTACCCGGCGGCGGTAGGCCGGGCCCAGTTCGGTGGCGGCTGCGTTTTGCAGGAATGCCTGGGCGTAACGACCGGCCGGCACCTCTTCTGCAGCCAGCACAACGCGCAGGCCGGGGCGAGCAAGGTCTTGCAGAGAGGAAACCGCCGACTCATCGCCTAGCGGGTGAACAATGACCAGTCGATTGGCCACAAAAGGTTGCACCGCAGTTTCCGCG
>CAYSMQ010000058.1:0-9749 GCA_964432035.1 uncultured Ardenticatenaceae bacterium | reverse complement strand
CGGGTGAACAATGACCAGTCGATTGGCCACAAAAGGTTGCACCGCAGTTTCCGCGACACGATCGCTGGCAACGGCGACCTCCATCTGCTGCAAATTGGCGCTGGCGAAGAGATCTGCCGGCGCGCCGCCTGCAATCTGCTGCGCCAGTTGTTGCGAGCCTGCAAAGTTGAAGATCAGCTCGCTGCCGGGGTGCGTTGCGCGAAACCGCTCGCCCAGGGCTTCAAAGGCGTTTGTCAGCGAGGCGGCAGCGGAGATGATAAGTCTACCCTCGGTAGCTGAGGGGATGTTGCCGGAGCTAGTCGCAGTTGGATCCGCGTCGCTACAGCCGG
The DNA here is from genome assembly GCA_964432035.1 of uncultured Ardenticatenaceae bacterium. Lineage (GTDB taxonomy): Bacteria > Chloroflexota > Anaerolineae > Promineifilales > Promineifilaceae > JAAYYY01. The sequence continues at coordinate 9,420 of CAYSMQ010000058.1, read as the reverse complement.
CTGCCAGGAGTAATGCCAGGATGATGATAAATTGACGACCGTTCATACTTTTTTCGAGTCTGAATCCTGCCCCGCCATTGGCGGTGGGGTGGGAGACGCTAGCAACAAAGCTCAGGAAGAAAACCCCATGTCGATGCCAGTATATTTTCTTTGTGAGCTCCGGCAACTACTTGACACCGTTCACGATTCGGTTAGAATTTGTCATACAACCATACGACATGACCTTTTTTGGTCGTGCCGCCAGTATAGGGGTTAGCCGCAACATGCTAGAACGCAAGCCTTCATTGACCGAACAGGCCAAGGCGTACATCAAGCAGCGTATCGTCAACGAAGATTTCGAGGATGGTCGTATCCCTTCTGAGTCTGAGTTGGCAAACGAGCTGGGGGTGAGCCGCACGACGATCCGCGACGCGCTAAGCCGTCTTGAGAACGAGGGCGCCGTTTACCGGCGCCAGGGGTCGGGGACCTATGTCAACAACCCCGGCTTGCAGATCAAGACCCGACTGGAAGAAATCTGGTCCTACGAAGCCGTCTTGCGCGCACACGGCTACACGCCCTCCACGCGTGTCATCAGTATGGAGACGATCGCCGCCGGCGAGGAACAGGCGAAGAGGCTAAAGATCCGTGCAGGCGACGAGTTAGTCGCCGTCGAGAAGGTGTTTCTGGAGGACGACGTCCCGGTAATCTTCGCCGTGAACCGTGTTCCGAAGCGGTTGCTGGCGGACACGGTAGCCGAGTCGGACTGGTTGTCGCCTGTCTATGAAGTGCTCTCGCAGTTTACCCAGCACCGCCTTGTCTACTATCTGTCAGAGATCGTACCTGTCGTCGCCGGCGCCAAACTGGTGGAAACTCTCCGTGTCAAGGCCGGTAGCCCCCTCATCTCATTTGCCGAGGTTGGATTTAGTGAAGAAAACGAGCCGATCTTGTTGGCGACGTCGTACATACGCGACGATCTGCTGCGATTACGCCTCATTCGGCGCAAGGTATAAGCAATCTGTGTTGGCAGTATTCCGGCGCCCAGCCGGAAGGTTAAAGTCATTATTCTCTGCCGGATAGCACCGAACATAGTTCGCATCAACCCGGCAGCCATAAAAAAGGAGTCTTACCATGAGAAGTTTTGCAGGACGGGATATTCTCTCCCTAAAGGATTTTGAACGCCACGAGTTTTTCCGTGTCTTCGAAGTCGCCGAAAAGCTGGAGCCCATCGCGCGCAACCGTCGCAATAGCGACATGCTGCGCGAAAAGACGCTGGTTACCGCGTTTTACCAGCCGTCGACGCGCACGCGCCTGGCGCACGAGGCGGGCATGATCCGCCTTGGTGGGCAGGTGACCGGCTTCGCCGACGCTAAGATGACGCGCGCGGGCGATTTCTACCAGGAATCGATCAAGGATACGGTCAAGATGCTGGAGTTCTATGGCGACGTGATTGTCATGCGTCACTTCCAGCAGGGCGCGCCGCACGAAGCAGCGAAATGGGCTTCGATTCCCGTCATCAACGGCGGCGACGGCTGGGGCGAGCATCCCACACAAATCCTCACCGACCTTTACACGGTGTGGCGCGAAAAGGGTCGCATCGACGGCTTGAAATGGCTGGCTGTTGGCGACATGCGCATGCGCACCATGCACTCGCTGGCCCATGGGCTGACGCAGTTCGATTGTCCCATCACCTTCGTTTCGCCGCCCGAGCTGTCCCTGACCGATGAGTTCAAAGAAGAGATCGCGCAGTACAGCCTGGACTACCGTGAGGCCGATCACGTGGAAGAGGCCATCGAGGAGGCGGACGTTATCCTCGTCGAGCCCGTTGTGCAGCCCGACTATACAAAATCGCGTGACGAGCGCACGGGCGAGGTGGACCTCACGCCCGCAAATTACAAGATTACGCGCGACTTGCTGACAAACCGCGCCAAATCGGACGCCATTCTGCTGCACTCGCTGCCGCGCATGGACGAAATTCCCGCCGACGTAGATATCACGCGCTGGTCGCGTTACTGGCAGGAAGCGTTCAACGGTGTGGTCATGCGCATGGCGCTGTTGGCGCTCGTGCTTGGCAAAATGGAATAAGAGGATCGGGAGGAAACAATGCAAACCGGTTTAAGCGGTCGCGATTTTATTAGCGACCTGGATTTTTCAAAAGAAGAAGTAGAAACGGTCCTCGACGTCGCCTGGGATCTGAAGAAGAAGCGCGCCATGGGTGTTCCGCACGCCTATTTGCGGGACAAGGTCCTGGCTATGCTTTTCTTCTTCTCCAGCACCCGCACTCGAGGGTCTTTTGAGGCGGGTATGGCCCAACTCGGCGGACACGCTGCCTTCATTGAGAGTCGCACGACACAGGTCTCTCATGGCGACACAGAAAAGGAGTTGGGCGAGATTTTCGGACGCTACTTCGACGGCATTTCCATTCGTCACGTCGATTGGGGTATCGGCAACCGCTATCTCAATCTGGTGGCGGAAGCCTCGCGCGTTCCCGTGCTCAACATGCAGTGTGAAATCTACCACCCGCACCAGTGCCTGGCCGACTTGATGACCATCATGGAAAAGAAGGGGCGCAACCTACGCGGCAAGAAGATGGTTGTCTCCTGGGCCTACGCCTCTTCCTACTTGAAGCCCGTTTCCGTGCCGCAATCGCTCATCTTGCAGATGCCGCGATTTGGCATGGACGTCGTGCTGGCTCACCCGCCCGAGTTCGAACTGATGCCCGATATCATGGATCAGGCCCGTGAAATGGCGCGCAAGCACCACGTTGGATTCGACGTCGTGCACGACATGAAAGAGGCCTGCGAGGACGCGGACGTTATCTACGCAAAATCGTGGGGGCCTCTGCTCACAACACAGGATCCTGACGAGGGTAAGCGCATCCAGGATCAGTACAAAGACTGGGTTGCCGACGACGACTTGATCGGCCTGGGTAAGGACGATGTGATCTACATGCATCCGCTGCCCGCCGATCGCGACATCGAAGTAACCAGTTCTGTTCTTGATGGACCGCACTCTGTGGTCTTCGACGAAGCTGAAAATCGCCTACACGCGCAAAAAGCGGTGATGGCGCTCACGATGTAATTAATTAGGCCGAGGGCGAAGCCCGTTTCGCCCTCGGCCTCTTCATTTCTAGAGGAGGAGGTATCCCACTATGGCAGAGAAGGAAGGGAGACAGCGCGTCGCCGTCGTCGCCATCGGCGGAAATTCGCTGATCCGTGACAAGGCGCACCACGCTGTTGAAGACCAGTACGTGGCCGCCGGCGCCACGGCCGAACATATCGCACGCATGGTAAAGGACGGCTGGGACGTTGCTATCTCGCACGGCAACGGACCGCAGGTCGGTTTCATCTTGCAGCGCTCCGAGATAGCGGCAAAGGTGGAGGGATTGCACGAAGTCCCGCTCGACGTGTGTGGCGCAGATAGCCAGGGCGCCATCGGCTACGCCTTGCAACAAAACCTTTACAACTACTATCGCGATATGGGCATAAACAAGACGGTAGGCACCATCGTCACGCAGACTGAAGTCAGCGACGACGATCCCGCTTTCCGCAACCCGAGCAAGCCCATTGGTAGTTTTATGACCGAAGAACAAGCGTCGCTCCGTCGCGTGCGCGACGGCTGGGAAGTAGTAGAAGACGCCGGTCGCGGCTGGCGTCGCGTCGTGGCCTCGCCAAAACCCGTTCGCATTGTCGAAGAAGAAGCCGTAAAGGCTCTGATTGGCAGTGGCATGACGGTTATTACTGTGGGCGGCGGCGGGATTCCCGTGGTGGCCGATAGCGAGGGCCGGCTTCATGGCGTGCCTGCCGTCATCGACAAGGATCTGGCTTCTGCGCTGCTGGGCAATACGATCGGCGCCGATGCTCTCATTATCAGCACGGCGGTGGAAAAGGTGGCCCTGAACTGGGGGCAGCCTGATCAGGAGTGGATTGACGAAATGACCCTGGAAGAGGCCAAGGGCTATCTGGCCGAGGGGAAGCACTTCGCCAAAGGCAGCATGGCGCCAAAGATGCAGGCGGTTGTCAACTTCCTGGAAGGCGGCGGCGAACTGGCCATCATTACCGATCCGCCCAATATCGAGCGCGCCCTAAAGGGCGAAACCGGCACGCGGATCACGCGTTCCTAGCTCTTTGACATCGCTGGATGCCAGGAGACGATGAACCTACCCTATGATGGAACATATCTTACATCTCAAATGCACAATCTGCGGGCGTGAGTACGCGCCGCAAGATATCGCCTACGTCTGTCCCGAGCACGGTAACGAAGGGATTGTAGACGTACGCTATGATTATGATCTCGTCGGGCGGCGTATCACCAAGCAACAGCTTAAGGAGAGCGACGATTTCACCATGTGGCGCTACAAGCCGCTGTTGCCCGTTTCCGCCGATGCCGAGGTTCCGCCGCTTGCCGTGGGCTGGACCCCGATGTACAAGACGCCAAGACTGGCCGGCGAGCTTGGCCTTACCCACCTTTGGGTCAAGGACGACGGCCGCCAGCCCACCGCTTCCTTCAAGGATCGCGCCAGCGCCGTGGCTATCGTCAAAGCGCGGGAACAGGGCGCCGACATCATTACCACGGCCAGCACGGGCAACGCGGCGGCGGCGCTCAGCGGCCTCTGCGCCAGCATGGGACAGGCCAACGTCATCTTTGTTCCCGTCACGGCGCCGCAGGCCAAGATCGCCCAGCTTCTGGTCTTTGGCTCTACGGTGATGCTCGTTCAAGGCACCTATGACGATGCGTTTGAACTGTGCCTGCAGGCCGCGGCCGAGTACGGTTGGTACAACCGTAACACCGGCTACAACCCCTATATGACAGAGGGTAAGAAGACGGCCAGTCTGGAAATTTGCGAGCAGCTGGGTTGGGAGGCGCCCGACGCCATCTTTGTCAGCGTCGGCGATGGTTGCATCATTGGCGGCCTGCACAAGGGGCTTAAGGACCTTGTGGCCCTGGGCTGGATCGACCACATGCCGCGCCTGTATGGCATACAATCATCCGGCAGCGACTGGATGGTGCAGGCCTGGGAAGAGGAGGCCGATCTGCTGGCCAAGGCGCCAATTAAGGCCAACACAGTGGCCGATAGCATCAGCGCCGGCCTGCCGCGCGATCGGATCAAAGCGATGGCCGCCGTTAAGGAAACCAACGGCGCCTATATCCGCGTGGCCGATGAAGACATACTCGCTGCCATTCCCGCCCTGGCGCGCGGCAGCGGCGTCTTTGCCGAGCCTGCCGGCGCCACAGCTTACGCGGGCCTCGTTCAGGCTGTGGAGCAGGGGCTCGTGGCGCGGGACGAGCGCATCGTCGTCCTCAACACGGGCAACGGACTAAAAGACATTACAAGCGCTATGAAAGCCGTGGACCTGGTGCAAACGACGCCTTATCACGTCGAGCCGCGGCTGGACGCGCTACAAGAGATACTCGCCGGAAAACTGACGGCGGCATAATAACAAAGGAAAACATGCAATGATTGATCTTACCGTTCACGATGAGGACGTTCTCGAGCGCGCCGTCGAGCGAGCGCGAGAGCGAAACATCATTATACCTACTTTTGAGCAGATGATTGACCCGGACCAGATCCCGCAGGAGGTTAAGAATCGCCTGCAGGACGTTGGACTGTGGGACCTGAATCCGCTAAACCTCTTCCGCATTACGTGGCATAACGAACCCACGTCGAGTGGAGGCGGTTTTGGCGACGTTAATTACGTCGAATGGCCTAAGGAAGTGACGGGCATCGACGCGCGCATTGTGCAGCTGGTGGGCAAGTGGTTCCCGACAGGCGCGCACAAAGTCGGCGCTGCATTCGGCTGTCTCGTGCCGCGCCTGGTGTCGGGGCAGTTTGATCCCACGTCGCAGAAAGCCGTGTGGCCCTCGACCGGCAACTATTGTCGCGGCGGCGCCTACGATTCCAACCTGCTGGCCTGCGAATCTATCGCCATTTTGCCCGAAGGCATGAGCCAGGAACGCTTCGACTGGTTAGCCAACGTCGCCGGCGAAACGATAAAGACGCCTGGGTCCGAAAGTAACGTCAAGGAAATCTTTGATAAGTGTTGGGAACTGCGTCGCTCTGGCGAAGACGTGGTCATCTTCAACCAGTTCGATGAGTTTGGTAACTATCTGTGGCACTACGCGGTCACAGGACAGGCCATGGAAAAGGTGCTTAATGAAGTCATGGCGGGCGGCGACGCCTACCGGGGCGTTGTGCTCACCACCGGTTCGGCGGGCACCATTGCCTGCGGCGATTACATGAAGCAGCTCTATCCCCAGAGCAAGATAGCCGCCAGCGAAGCGCTTCAGTGTCCCACCTTGCTCAACAACGGCTTCGGCGCGCATCGCATCGAAGGCATTGGCGACAAGCACGTGCCCTGGATTCACAACGTTAAGAACACGGACATGGTCATGGCCATTGACGACAACGCGCCAATGAACCTGATCCGCCTCTTCAACGAGCCGGCGGGGCAGGACTATCTGACCAAACAGGGTGTTCCGGCGGACTTTGTCGAGAAACTGCCTCTCATGGGCATTTCCAGCGTGGCCAACATGGTTTCGGCCGTGAAGTTTGCCAAGTATTATGAACTGGGCGCACAGGACGTTGTGCTCACCGTGGCCACCGATTCGATGGAGATGTATGACAGCCGTATCGTGGAGCTGCGCGAGGAACTTGGCGAGTTTGGCGAGACCGAAGCTGCTGTAGCGCACCAGCGTTACCTTCTAGGCACAACCGTCGACTATGTGGAAGAGCTGGGCTACTATGACCGCAAGCGTATCCACAATCTCAAGTACTACACGTGGGTCGAGCAGCAAGGCAAGACCTACGACGAGATTCAGGCTCAGTGGTACGATGATGACTACTGGACCGGCATTCAGGGTACAGTAGACGAAATCGACGAGATGATAAACGATTTCAACGAGCGTACGGGCCTACTGAACGGGCAAAACTAGACACGGGGGGCGGTTCGCAAACCGCCCCTACCGTTAGATGCTTTGGGAGAAAGGGTTGGCACAGGCGACGACGGTGCACCTCGTGCGCCATGGAGACGTTGAAAATCCGGATAAAGTGTATTACGGGCGATTGCCCGGTTTCCCGCTGAGCGACGAAGGACGACGCCAGGCGAAGGCAGCCGGGCAACACCTCAGCCCACGGACCATACGCGCCGTTTATGCCAGCCCGCAGCTGAGGGCGCAACAGACGGCGCGCATTATCCACGACGAACTAGGGTTGCCGAACGGCGTGCAAACCGAGCCTTTGCTTAACGAGGTCAAGTCGCAGTACGACGGCGCGACGCACAGCGAAATGGAGCAGCGCGCCTGGAACTTCTATGTCGAGGCGGCGCAGGGCTTCGAGCAGCCCGCAGATGTTCTGTCGCGCATGCAAGCGTTCCTGCAGACGGCCCGGCGCAGGCACGAGGGACAGGAAATCGTCGCCGTGAGCCACGCCGATCCCATCGTTTTCGTCTGGATGTGGGTGTTGGGTATTCCACTAAAGCCCGAAAATCGCCGCGTTCTTGAAGAATACGGCCTGGTTGACGATTATCCGGCACGAGCGTCTATCTCTACCTTTCGCTTTGAAACAGAGGACGCAGATGAGCGGCCGGCGTACCGCTATGTGCGACCCTACAGGTAGGAAGAATGTTATGTAAAGCGATCTACCAAATCGCTTTACGCTTAGGCACGGAGTGGCGTGTGATCTGCACTTACCTTGCGATTACAAGGAGCTTACAACTGCTTGCCAACGCACCTTGCCAAAGATATAGTACAACAGGACTATCGATACGTCTGAATAATCCCTTAGTCAGAGGAGGTGACGCCTCAAAACTACCTGGTTAAGACGGAGTACGTTTATCCAGCACTAGATGTAAGGAGAAGAAAAGGAGTAAACGATGAAGAAGAAACGCTTTTTTGTTTTAGTAACCCTGTTCAGCGTTCTGCTGTTGTTGCTGGCTGCTTGTGGCGGCGACACGGCTGAACCGACGGAGGCTCCGGTTGAGCCTACCGAGGCCCCGGTTGAGGAACCGACCGAGGAACCGGTGGAAGAGGAGCCCACCGAGGAACCCATGGAGGAAGAGCCCACCGAAGAACCCATGGAAGAGGAGCCGACTGAAGAGCCCATGGAGGAGGAAGAGCCAACCGAAGAGCCCATGGAAGAAGCGACTGATCTGGGTACCGAAGAGAATCCCATCATCATGTCCTTCGTGCCATCTGGCGACACCCAGGACATCATTGTCAGCGGCGATGAGATCGCCGACATGATTACCGAACGCACCGACCTGGTTGTGGAGGCCAACGTGGGCACCGACTTCGCCGCAGTGCGAGAGGCCATGGGCGCCGAACAGGCGCACATCGGCTGGTTGAATACCTTCAACTACATCCTGGCCAACGAGCAATACGACGTGGATGTTGGCCTCGTCACGCAACGTTTCGGTTCGACCTTCTATAATGGCCAGATCATCGTCAACGCCGACGCCGGAATTGAAAGCATTGAAGACTTGGAAGGCAAAGTGATGTGCTGGGTCGATCCTAACTCCACCTCAGGCTACATCATTCCGCGCATTACGCTGGCCGCCGAAGGTTTCGATCCTGACGCCGACTTCGCCGAAACGTTGGAAGCCGGATCGCACGACAACGTCGTCATCCAGGTCTACAACGGCGAGTGTGACGCCGGCGCCACCTTCGTCGACGCTCGCACGAACGTGGAAGAGGATTTCCCGGACGTGAATGAGCAGGTGGAAGTCCTACTTACGACAACGGACATCCCCAACGACAGTGTCTCCTTCATTCCCGAGTTCCCCGAGGACATGAGGCAGGAGATCGTCGACGCGTTGCTGGACATCGCCAGCACCGAGGAAGGCCAAGAAGCGCTGAACACGCTTTACAGCATCGAAGGTCTGCAGGAAGCGGACGATTCCTTCTATGACGAGTTCCGTCTTGACCTGAGCCGCGCCGGTATCGACATCGAAGAGCTGGCCGGTGGTGGATAATCTTTAGTTTAGTCTAGAGGGAGAGAACGAGCGTTCTCTCCCTCTTTTCATTCCAAGGAGGGATCGTCTTGCTACGCATCGAAAATCTGACGAAAGTCTTTGAAGACGGCACGGTGGCCCTCAAAGATGTGAGCTTCGAGGTTGAGGACGGTGAGTTTTTGGCCGTCATCGGTCTTTCCGGCTCTGGTAAATCCACCCTACTGCGCTGTATTAATCGCCTGATCGAACCCACAGAGGGTCGCGTTATCTGGGATGGTGTGGATATTACGGCGGCGAAAGGGCGGGAATTGCGACGCATTCGGCGCAAGATCGGCATGATTTTCCAACAGTTTAATCTGGTCAAGCGCAGCAGCGTGATGACCAATGTTCTTTCCGGTCGCTTAGGGTACGCTAACCCCTATTCCAGCCTCATTCACCAGTTTTCCTCGGCCGATCGGCGTCGCGCCATCAATGCCCTGGAGCGGGTGGGTATCGC
>CAYSMQ010000057.1:0-16711 GCA_964432035.1 uncultured Ardenticatenaceae bacterium | reverse complement strand
CGATAGCGCATGCGCTCTTCGCCGACAACGGTGACTGTTTCCCCGGCAAGATCGCCCCGATCTAACAATTGAACAAGACAGCGGACCAGATCTTCAACCCACAACGGCTGGAGCGCGACCTCTCCACCGCCGGGCAGCCACAACAGCGGCCAAGTCCACGCCGCAAGCGAGGCAATGACGTTTAGAAAGCGGTCGTCGCGCCCAAAGAGCGTCGCAGAGCGAATGATCGTGTAGGGAATGCCGCTCTGTTGCACCAGCCGTTCGGCTTGGCCCTTGGCGCGCAGAAGCGGGAAGAGGCTGTTTGGATCGGCCTTAATGCGGCTCATGAGCACAAGCCGCTCCACCCCCGCCCGTCTGGCGGCTCGGATTAGTAGCTCCGTCCCCTGGACGTCGACGTGCTGCAGCTGGCGTGGACGTCCACGTGACTCGGCGCCGGCGAGATGATAAACGAAATCGACGTCGACCAGCGCCTCGCTCAGCTGCTGCAGATCGTGAATGTGGCCTTCAAATACGCGAACAGGATGGCCCTGGCGTTCCAGCGACCGCCGTAGCGAACGACCGATGAAACCGGTGGCGCCGGTGATCAGGATCATTTATTGGGAGGGTAAGACAACAACCCGATTCTACACCGCCTTACGCTGGACTTGTTGCTCAAAATAGCGTACGGTCTCGCGCAAACCCTCTTCAAAAGGCGTTGTGGCTTCAAAACCAAACAGTTCCTTGGCGCGACTCGTATCCAGCTTTCGGCGAGGCTGTCCATTCGGTTTGCTTGTGTCCCACCTGATTTGTCCTTCAAATCCGGTCAGCTCAATTATCAGCTGCGCCAGGTCGCGTATACTAATCTCGGCGCTGGAACCAAGGTTGACGGCTCGTGGTTGATTAAACCGTTCCGTTGCCAGGATGATACCGTCCGCGGCATCGTCAACGTAGAGAAATTCACGGGTTGGGTTGCCGTCGCCCCACACGACGAGTTCGCCGGCGCCGGCTTCCCGCGCTTCGACACACTTGCGAATGAGGGCGGGAATCACGTGAGAGGATTCAGGATCAAAGTTGTCGCCCGGTCCATAGAGATTGACGGGCAGCAGGTAGATACCGTTGAAGCCATACTGCTGACGGTAGGCCTGACTCTGTACAAGCAGCATCTTTTTTGCCAGCCCGTACGGCGCGTTGGTCTCTTCTGGGTAACCACGCCACAGGTCTTCTTCTAGAAAAGGGACGGGAGTAAACTTTGGGTAGGCGCAGATAGTGCCGATAGACACAAACTTGCCGGCGCCACGTTGGCGCGCGGCTTCAATCAATTGGGCGCCCATTACGATGTTATCGTAAAACAGCTCACCTGGATGTTGCAGATTGTAACCAATGCCTCCCACGTTGCCCGCAAGGTGGATGACGACGAGATCGTCTGGGGCCACGCCGGAGTTTTCCAGCACGTCGCTATACAACTGTTGTATGGCATCCCACTGCCGTAAATCGTACGTCGCCTTGCGCGGCACAATAATCTGCTCCTCCTCCAGGCCACGCTGGCGCAAACGCCGGACCAGGTGCGAACCAAGGAAACCGGCGCCGCCGGTCACAATTACGTGCTTGTCCTGCCACTCAAAAGTGGGCCATTGCCCATTACTTTGTTCCATGTTCGGTAACTCCCATTAAGATAATCGCGGCTATTGCCATCGCCAGCACTCTTTGCCTTCAACATCCATTATCCTGCCGCCAACGCCGGTTGGCAGACGTGCCGCGCGGCACGTTTGCCAACCGGCGCGTATGACTAGGCGTGTGTGCGCGGCTATAATCACATGCGCGATGCGTAACGACTCAAGAGAAACACCCTTGCGCGTATGTTACTTCGGCACCTACCGTCAGCATTACGGGCGAAATCAAATCATGATTGCCGGCCTCCGCGCACAAGGCGCGACCGTCTTCGAATGCCACGAAACGTTATGGCGCGGCATCGACGATAGGGTGCAACAGGTGCGCGGCGGTCTGTTTAACCCCAGGTTCTGGCGGCGTGTACTGAGCACCTACTGGCGCCTCATACGGCGCCACGCAAAAACGCCGGAATACGACGCCATGATCATAGGCTATCCTGGACCATTCGATGCCTACCTGGGACGCCTGCTCAGCTGGCGCAGGCGACGTCCGATGCTCCTGGATCATTACATGTCGCTCTACCTCATCGCGTTAGAACGTGGTCTGGTGACCGCCAAATCGTTAAAAGGACGGCTCCTGCGTCTCGTGGAGGGGCTCGGCTTGCGTCTACCCGACGGACTCATTTCAGATACCGAATCGTACGTTGACTTCCACTGCCGTACGTATAGGCTGCAACCCGATCGTTTCTCGCTGGTACCGGCGGGCGCCGACGAGCGTCTCTATTCGCCACAACCAGATCTAGAGCCGCCCGATGACTGCTTTCGCGTCACCTACTATGGCACATTCATTCCCAATCATGGCGTGCTCACGATGATCGCCGCAGCTGCCGCACTGAAGTCGCGGCAACGGATCGTCTTTGACTTTTTCGGCGAAGGTCCGGACCTGGCGGAAGCCCGGCGCAAGGCGGAATCTCACTCACTCAATAACGTTACCTTCCACGGTTGGGTCGAGAAGCAAGAACTTCCGCGCATCATGGCGCAATCTCACCTCTGCCTGGGCGTGTTCGGCGTGACGCCACAGTCAATGATGACGGTGCAAAACAAGATTTGGGAAGCTGCGGCGATGTCGCGGCCCATCGTAACAGGAGACTCGCCGACCATGCGCGCTACCTTTGAACACAGAAAGAACGTTTATCTGGTTCCCCGCGAGGATCCTCGGGCCCTGGCAGATGCCATCCTGGACCTAGAGTCGGACGCCACGCTACGCTCACAACTAGCGCGGGAAGCACACGAGCGATTTAGGAAAGGCCACTCGACGACGGCGCTTGGCGCTCGGCTCTTGCGGGCGGTTGACAGCCACGTACAGCGCAATTAGAATGCGCGCTTTGAGAACCGCGCTGTCTCATTCACGTCGTGGCGCCTCTTGTCGACCAATGCTGTCTACGGATACATCATCATAATCATGAAGCCTGCCGTTTGCGTAATTATCATAACCTGGAATGGTCTCGAGGATACTGTCGCCTGTTTGGAGACGGTTTTTGACCAGACATATGATAATTTACACGTCATTGTCGTCGATAACGGCTCCGACGATGGCACGGTTGAGCAGGTTGCCGAACGATTTCCTGAAACCGAACTGATTCGCCTGCCCGAAAATATCGGAGCCGTGCGCGGCTATAACGTGGGCTTTCGCAGGGCGCTGGAATCGGACTATCCTTACCTATTTCTACTCAACAACGACACGCTGTTGGCCCCCGACTGTATTGCGGAACTGGTGAAGGAGGCCGAGTCGGCGGCGGACGTTGGTCTGGTGATGCCTAAGATCTACTATGCCGACGAACCGCGGCTCATCTGGAGCGTGGGTACGCGGGCGAATCCTTTGAACCTGGAAATTGTGCAGCTGGGCTACAACGAACTGGATGAGGGACAGTGGCGCGAGCCGTTAGACATTGACGACGCGCCATTTTGCGCCGTGCTGATGAAGCGCACCATGATGGACGACGTCGGCTTGCCGGACGAAATATTCTACTTCTACTATGAGGATATGGATTATTGCCTGCGGGCCCGGCGCCGCGGTTACCGCCTGCGGTTGGCGCCGGCGGCGACAATGTGGCATAAGGTATCCTCCAGCAGCGGGGGCAGCGATACACCGCGAGAGCGATACTGGATGGCGCGTTCTGGTGTGCTCTACTTCCGCAAGCACGCCCGTCTTTGGCAATGGCCGATCATTCTCTTCTGGCGGACAGGCAGCGCGATACGAACCACGATCCGCCTCTTGCGCAAACGACGGGTGGACTCGCTCAAAGCATACTGGCGCGGACTATGGCACGGGATCAAGGAAAGGCTCTAGGAGCACCGCTCAGGATGGAAGTGCCAGAAGACGGGAAAGAACCACTACGCCTCCTCTATTTGGCGTTCAACCGTTCCGGGCGCGGCACGTACTGGCGCGCCCGGGGTTTTGGCGAGGCGCTAGCGCAGCGCGGGCATCAGGTGACGCTATTGAGCGCCGCACAACGTTTCTCCGACGGATCAAGTGAAAAAGACGTTGCCGGCGTCCGTGAGGTGCAACTACCCGATCTGCACCGCGGGAGCGGCTATGATCCCTGGCACCTTTTGCAACGTCTACGCTGGTTGCGACGCCAGGCTCACGATGAGCAGTTCGATCTTGTGCACCTCTTCGAAACGCGACCGGTGAACCTTTTCCCCGGCTTGTATCTGCAACGAACCCATCGTGTTCCCCTCTTCACGGATTGGTGCGACTGGTTCGGACGCGGCGGCTCCGTCGAAGAACGTCCGAATCCCTTGCTGCGCGGTCTCTTGCGCCCGGTGGAAACCTTTTTCGAGGAGCGTTTCCGTAGGCGCGCCCTGGCGACGACGGTCATTAACAGCACGCTACAACAGAAGGCAATACGGTTGGGCGTGGCTCCCGAGCGCATTCTGCTGTTGCCCAACGGCGCCAATGTACAGGAAATCAAACCGCAATCGCGCGCCGAGGTTCGGCGTCGGCTGGGACTCGATGTGCAGCGTTGCTATTTGGCCTATACTGGTTCTATTTTTGAGCAGGACGCTGAGCTGATGGCGCGCGCCTTTGATCGCATTTGTGCGGTGCGCAATGATGTCACATTGATGATGATAGGTTACTGTAATATCTCACTGAAGGCGCTGGTAAACAACCCGGACGCCGTCGTCGAGAGCGGCGCAGTCAGCTACCGGCAACTCGCCGACTACGTCGCAGCGGCGGACGTTGGCTGGCTGCCCTTGGTCGACAGCGGCGCCAACCGGGGGCGATTTCCCATGAAGGCCCATGACTTCATCGCTGCCGGGCAACCTTTGCTGGTCAGCAATGTGGGCGATCTAGGCGACTTTGTGCAGCAGTTCGGCATCGGTCACGTGGCGCCGGATAACGCGCAGGCACAGGCGCAGGCAGCCCTTGCACTGCTAGACGACGGGCCGGCGCGCGAGAACATGGGCCAGCGCGCGCGTCGTGTGGCGGTTGAAGAGCGCGCGTGGCCCGTCGTCGCCGCCAAGCTTGAGCAGTTCTATTATCGCCAATTGTCCGGCGTGGCGACGAAAGTGAAAACATGATGATGGCACGGCAAGCGACGCTGGAGACGACAACCTGTTTCTTCGGGCATCGTTCACCATCGCAAGTACTATTCGCGCGTCCCGATTGGTGGCTGGGTACGGACGGCGCGTTTGCATGGCGCCGCTGCACACAATGTGGTCTGCACTTTCTGAGTCCCCGGCCTCCACTCGAACATATTGCCAGCTACTATCCGTCACATTACGCGGCGTACCGTGGCGCAATCGACCGGGAACGCTGGGCTGTCATGCGTTGGAAAAGGCGGCGAAACTTACAGCCCTCAGTTGCCGCTGTAAGCGACTTCTTCACACAACCAGGTCGGCTGCTAGACGTGGGTTGTGCGACGGGTAACTATCTTGCCGAGATGCGTAGGCGTGGTTGGTCCGTCAGCGGCGTGGAAATTCAGGCAGAGGCCGCCGCCTATGCCCGCGACAAACTGGACTTGGACGTTTTTACCGGCGACCTTCTGCAGGCACCGTTCACACCCGCAAGTTTCGATGCGATCACCTTGTGGGACGTCTTGGAGCACACACACAATCCACTGGCAATCTTGCGCACTGTGCGCCGCCTGTTGCGCCCGGGCGGTATTGTGGCTTTCTCTATTCCAGATCTGCGCAGCCGTGATGCAGCCCAGTTTGGCAAATACTGGATCGGGTTTGACGCGCCCCGCCATCTCTACCTCTTTGAGGATCAGACAATCGCACTGCTGCTCGAGCAGGCAGAGCTTTCCTATCTGGGTCGCGCCCACTTTCTGGGAACATACCACACGTGGGTCGCCAGCTTACAGACCTGGCTGAACGCGCGTCTGCCCGCGAATACCGCCCGCAGCTTATTCACGCGGCTGGCAACACTACCCGTTTGGGCGCCACTGTGCTCCCCGTACTTCGGCTGGCTTAACCGGCGTGGCAAGGGCAGCGTGGTAACTATTTTTGCCATGGCCCCGCACAGAAGATGATCAGCCTCCGACGCCGCGTCTTTCGCAATTCGGTGCTTAATTTGCTGGCGAGCGTCAGCCAGCGCGCCGGTCAGGCGTTGGTTTTTATCCTTATTGCCCGCTTCCTCAGCGATCAAGAGGCCGGCGCCTATAACCTGGCAAACAGCTACACCAGTATTCTGCTGGCCTTCTCGCTCTGGGGACTGGATCAGATCTTGATCCGCGAGGTGGCAAAACGGGAAGAGGCGGCAGGCCAATATGTCAGCGGCTTTTTGCTGCTCAGGTTAGGCCTCTCGCTTTTCTTATGGGCCGTGTTGGCCCTTCTCATGCCCCTCTTGCCTTATAGCATGGCGAGCAAACAGCTGATCCTGATCATGGCCTTGAGCATCGTACCCACCAGCCTCTCCAATCTGTACCAATCGGTGTGGATTGCCTTCGAAGACGTGCGGGCGATCTCGGCAATCATGCTTTTCTTCAGCCTGTTACGGGTGGTTGGTGGTGCAACGCTTTTGTTCCTGGGCCAACCCATCGTCTGGATCGGCTATCTTTTCTTTGTCGTAAGCGTGGGGGAGCTTGCTGCAAACGTGTGGATCACCTACGGAGAGCGCCTTGGCCGACGCGTGACGTTTGACGGATGGCGGCCTGATCCCCGTTTCTGGGCGGAGAGCATGCGCATGGCGACGCCGCTCATTATCGTCTCGCTGGTTCTGATTGTTGAGTACCAGTTCGACGTCGTAATCCTCTCGTTCTTCCGACCTGAAGCGCAAGTAGGCGTCTATAGCAAGGCGTCGATGCTGCTCACCCTACTGCTATTCTTGACGCGCAGCTACCAGCTGGCCATTTTTCCCGTCATCTCTCGCGCTTACGAACAGAGCCGCTCGAGTCTGCAGCGCGTCTACGGACGCTCGTTGACGCTTTTGGTGGGCGGCGCGCTCGTCATTGCGGCTCTAGTCGTGGTGTTTGCCGACCCTGTCATGCAGCTGCTTTACGGACCGGGAAACGAACAGGCAGCAACGATTTGGCGCATTCTGGTGTGGGCATTTCTCATTTCGGCCTTTAACGTTCCCAATTCGCGCCTAATCATCGCCGCTAACCGGCAGAAGGTGATCGCCTACTTTGCCATCATGAGCATGACGGGAAACGTGTTGTTGAGCCTCTGGCTCGTGCCCCTCTATGGGGGAATTGGCTCAGCCATTGCCCGCGTGGCAGCCATGCCCCTATACAGTGTCCCCGCCTTCTATTACGTGCAACGCTACATTTGTCCCCTGACCTGGCGCAATCTACTGCCGGGCAACCCACTACAGGCGACCGACTAGTGCATTGAGGGAGATATCCGATTTCTCCGAGAATTCGGATGTCGTCTGGCATTCGTCAACATCGCTTCGGCAGAATACCGACTAATCCACGACCGGATGGCTACTCGAGGTAGCCGAGATCGCGAAGCTGTTGCAACACCTGTGGGTCGACCTCTTCACGCGTCTGTGCCCCGGCCACCGGCGCCGCCCAATCGACGAAGGCCTGCAGCTGCTGCTGCAGCGTTTCTACCTTCTCGGGCAAAGCAGTCTGCAAATTATGCTCTTCGGTCGCGTCCGACTGCAGATCGTAAAGCTCTCGCCGGCCCTCCCCCGCAATTAACTTGTAATGCCCGTTACGTATCGCGCGCACGGTCCTTGTATGGCCGTGTTTCAGAGCATACTGTGCTTTCTCGCCCTGCAAGCGTCCCACGGCCCACTCCAGCGGAAACCCTTCGCTGACAACGCCGTCCGGCGCTTCCTGCGCCTCGCCACTATCCAGCGCCAGCGCGACCTCTTCAGGGGAGGCAATGCCGGCGGCTGCCAGAAAGGTATGGAAGAGGCGCCGCGTGGAGACCGGTCGGGAAATAATACGACCGGCTTCGGCACGCCGCTGCGGATGCCGGATGACAAGGGGAACGTGAACCAACGGTTCGTAAACGCCGAAACCGTGATTGACACGATCTTTGTCGCCCAGATGGTCGCCATGATCGGCCACCACGGCGATCATTGTATTATCGTAGCGTCGACCCGCGCGCAGGCGCTGCAGAAATGCGCCGACATGCGCGTCTTGCGTTGCCACTTCAGCGTCGTAAATCGCTTCGAGCAAGGCGCGCTTCTGGGCCGGCAAAGGCTCGTTAAGCCAATTGTGCACGTCGATCTGTAGTTGGTTGGCCCACCTGAGCAGCGTGTTGACCCGGTGCGCATCCTGTTCCGCGGGCAGAAATTGTTGCAGGAAGCGGCGATCGGGATCGTATGGCACGTGTGCACCCATCAGATTGATGAAGAGAAAGATTGGTTGGCCGGATTGAACGCCCTCACGCTCGGTCAGGAGGCGCGACGCCTTTTCCAACAACCGTCGCGTGCCCGCGATCTTAGAGCGTCCCTGAGCGTGCAACAGGCGCTGCCACAGCGGCGCGAGAATTGGCGCCAGGCGCTGTATGGGCGTCTCGTCACTGTAACCGAGCGCTTCCGCCAGGAGCCAACGTACGCCGCGCTCTGCGCGTTTTCGCAACGACGGCGGGGTCGACGGCCGGTTTAGCCGCGTCGTCAGCAAGATGTTGCTGAGCAGGTGATGGCTTTCGAAATGCGCGAAGTCGCGGTCAAGATCGTTCTTGACCAGCCCGATTAAGGGATTCTGGGAATAGCCCGTGGTGAAGTAACCGGCTTGCGACAGTCGTTGCGCCAGCGTTGGAAGGTTCGCCGGTAACACCGAATTCATTTGATGCATCGTGTGCTGCGACGGGTACAGACCCGTGAACAGCGACGCGTGCGTGGGCACCGTCCACTGCGCGGGCGCTATTGCCGCAGCAAAGCGCGTGGCATCGGCTGCCAGCGCGTCCAAGGCGGGCGAAGTTTGTCGTTCGTACCCATAACAGGAAAGATGATCGGCCCGCTGCGTGTCCAAAACCAACAAAACGAGGTCCGGCTGTACCGCCATGAACAAATCAGCTCCTGATCGAGTAAATTGCGGTTAGAAGCGTTGATTATACCGTGTTTACCCCTCTTTACAGGAGAAAATAGCTAAGAATAACCCGTAAATAACCCATTCGTAGTATTGGATCCGCGCCTGACTTCTACTAGAATGAGAGCGTGCTAGAATCAATGATCCTATATTTTGTTTGGAGGAACACCATATGAAGAAAATTTTGTTGGCACTCGTCCTTGTGTTCGCATTGGGCTTTGCCTTTGTGAGCATAAGTAGCGCCGATCTTCCGGGAAACGGTTGGTGGCAGGGCGCTTCGTTCCAGAACGTTGGATCGGGGCAGGCAACCGTAGTCCTTACGGCGTATGATTCAACCTCATCCGACACATATTCACACTCGTTGACCATCGACGAAGGGGCCTCGGAGACCGTTTTGCCCAGTGATATTCCCGGTCTTCCCAGCGGGTTCCTGGGCTCTATCGCTGCCAGCTCTGACCAGCCGCTCGCCGCGCAGGTCAACGTAACCAATCGCCAGGCCGCCGGCTTCGGCGTTGCCGGTGGTAAAGCCGCCGCCTACTATAATGGCGTGAACGGCGATCAGACAGGCACCTCCTGGCTGTTCCCGCTAGTCAAGCACAATCACTTCGGTAAAACCACGACCTTCTACCTGCAGAACGCGGGCACATCCCCGACCACTGTAGACGTCGATTTCATTGTCCAAGGGACCACGTACCCCTACACCACCCCCAGTGTGGGACCTGGCCAGATGGTTGCAGTTGACCCGCAGCTCGCTGGCGTGCCCACCGGCGATGGCAACATCGGCGCCATGGAAGCGAGCTCTAGCGAACCCATCGCAGCGGTCATGCTAGAGCATGAACATGACACTTCCGTAGCTACGGTCCTTCAGGGCAGCGGCGGCTTCACGCCTGCCAGCCTGAACAGCGAAGTGTTCTGCCCGCTGTTCAAGAAGAACTACTTCGGCCGTAACAGCGGTATGCAGGTTCAGAATGCGCACAGCGCCGCTCAGGATGTGACCGTGACCTTTGTGGCCCAGGATGGTTCCGAGATCCCCAGTACAGCCAATAACGTGGCCCCTGGCGCTTCGGTCCTCTTCTACGGCCCTAGCATCGGCAACCTGCCGGGCGGCAATGCTGACGGTTTGTACTCGGCTAGCGTGGAAGGTAGCGCTGGTAATGTCGCCGTCGTCGTCAACGAGTCTGAACTCCCGCTGACTTCGGCGCGCCAGACCTCTACGACGTATGCCTGCCAGGCCAGCACCCTGGCGACCAGCACGGTCTCCTATCCCGCTTACAAGCAGAACTGGTTTGGCCGTGCGACCGGTATGCAGGTGCAGAACGTGGGTGCCGCCGATGCGACGAATGTTGTCATGACTTTCGTGGATAACAACGGTACGACCTATACCACGGATCCTCTGAGCATCGATGCTGGCGCAGCGTTGAACATCGTGAACGCGCACACCATGAACATCTGGAGTGGCGCATCACTGGCGGACAGCACACTCTCCGGTGTGATTATCACTGCCGACCAGCCCATCATGGTTGTCGCCAACGAGTCCAGCTGGACGGGCGTCGCGCCTGACAATGGACCGAACTCCTTCGATAAGTCGAACGCGGAAGGGTTCAACCTGAACTAAGGTCAACACCCACAATTAGTGGCAGATAAAGAAAGCCATCTATGAATAGATGGCTTTCTTTTTGTTCACTATGATGAGCCCCATGGAAAAATTACGCGTCAAGCATTTTGCTCTTTCTCTCGTCAGCATTATCATGATTGCTCTAACTCTGACTGCGTGCGGACCAGCAGCGCCGACGCCGGAGGCTGCGACAGACGAACCTGCTCCACCGGCTCCGACGCAAGCGGTCGGAGGTGAAGAGGAATCGATTGTCGAATCTTCCGATGGTTATCCGGCGCCATCAACCGTGCAGGAGAACGAAGAGGCTTACCCGGCGCCTTCGCCGACGGCGCCTACGGCCCAAGGGGATGAGCCATACCCACCCCCCACGCCGGTGATGCCCACACCAGTAACCTCGTATCCGGACCCAGAACCGACCCCTGAAGACGGAATCCCATTCGCCTTTGAGCGACCGATAGAAACCGGCGACACTGTGATTAGAGGCGTTGGTCCGGCCGGGTTGGAAATCAGTATTATCAACGTGACGTTCATGGGCGAAGAAATCGCCACCACGCGAGTTGGGGACGATGGCCAATTCGAAGTAGAGGTTCCGGCTCTCGAAGCCGGCGTTAGAATCGGCTTGACCGCCGATATTGAAGGAACCGATCTGGAAGAACAGATCATACCCGGTGAGGGTGCACGCAGCGTGCCACAGGTTGGTTACTTCTTTGATACCATCGTCACAACCGAAAGTTAAGAGGTTAACGTAACGGATATTTGTTGCCTTGAGCAAACGTTATAAAGTGAAAACAGCATTGCCCCTGGGCGATGCTGTTTTTATGTGTGGCGTGAGCTACAATACCGCCATTTTTACACGAGATTTTAAGGCTGTCCGATAGATGCAGCGCGTATAATGGCGACGTAGCGAATTGTTTGTAGGAGGACCACTTTGAACTTTAGGAACAATATAGAAAAGGCGTCATTAGTTACGCCCTATGGCGGTGAGCTTGTCGATCTAATGATCCCGGCAGAGCAAGTCGAGGAACGCAAGGAATACGCGAACCGTCTCCCAAGCATACAGTTGTCACAACGGAGCGTGTGCGACCTTGAACTACTCGCCGTCGGCGGTTTTTCGCCGCTCGACCGCTTCATGTCCAAAGAGGATTACCAGCGCGTCCTGGACGAAATGCGTCTCGCCGATGGACACCTCTTTCCCATTCCGGTGACCCTGCCGGTCTCCAAAGATGATGAGATCGGCCTGGATCAGGAAATTGCCCTGCGCGACGAGAAAAATGAACTGCTGGCAATAATGACGGTGGAGGAGATTTACGAGTGGGACCTGGATGAGGCCTCGGTGAAGGTCTTTGGCAAGAAAGACGTGCGTCACCCGCTCGTCGCCGAAATGCACCGGTGGGGTAATCTCAACATTTCAGGTCGCCTGGAAATTATCCAGAAGCCGAAACATTACGACTTTGCAGATCTACGTCTGACCCCGCGCCAGACGCGCGCTCGACTGGAAGCGTTTGGTCACGGGAACGTCGTTGCTTTCCAGACGCGCAATCCGTTGCATCGCGTACACGAAGAGCTGACTAAGCGCGCAACACAGGAAATTGACGGCGTCTTGCTTCTGCACCCATCAGTCGGTATGACAAAACCGGGCGACGTCGATCACTACACGCGCGTTCGTACCTATAAGGCGCTGGCCAGCCGCTACTATGACCAAGACCGCATCCTGATCTCTCTCCTGCCCCTGGCGATGCGCATGGGTGGTCCACGAGAAGCACTCTGGCATGCGATTATCCGCCGCAACTATGGTGCCAACCACCTCATCGTAGGCAGGGACCATGCAGGGCCGGGCGATGATTCTGAAGGCAATCCTTTCTATGGACCTTATGACGCACAGAATCTGGTTGAGGAACATAGCGAAGAGATCGGTGTGAAAGTCGTCCCGTTCCGTATGCTCGTCTATCTGCCCGACGAAGGGCGGTATGAGGAAGTTACAAACGTACCTGAAGAAGCGCGTACCGCTGTCATATCCGGCACCCAGGTTCGCGAGGATTACCTACAAAACGGCCGGCCACTACCACAGTGGTTTACGCGTCCCGAGGTAGCAAGCATTCTCTCAGAAACCCACCCGCCTCGCTACAAACAAGGCGTGTGCGTGTGGTTCACGGGTCTGACAAATGCAGGCAAATCGACCACGGCCTCCATTTTAACGACGCTGTTGCAGGAGCATGGGAGACAAGTGACGCTTTTGGATGGTGATGTTGTACGCAGCAACTTCTCCGAGGGTCTCGGCTTCAGCAAGGAAGACCGCGACGCAAACGTGCGTCGTATGGGCTTCGTGGCTTCGGAGATCGTGCGCCACGGCGGTTGCGTGGTCTGTGCCGCCGCCAGCCCCTATCGTGCCACGCGGAACGACGTGCGCAACACGGTGGGCAAGGAGCACTACGTCGAGGTATTCGTAGACACGCCGATTGAGGTCTGCGAGCAGCGCGATACCAAAGGACTCTATGCACGGGCGCGTCGCGGCGAGATTACGGGATTCACGGGCGTTGACGATCCTTACGAACCGCCGCTGCATCCTGAGATCAAGTTAGACACTTTGCTCTATTCGGCCGAAGAGAATGCGCGACGCATTCTGGATTACCTTATGCGGCGTGGCTACGTGCGCGCCGACGAAGCACTATTTGAGAAAGACGAAAGTTGAGACACCATCCATGAAGAACCATAACGAACAACCCGGTTTTGTCCTTTGGATGACAGGACTATCTGGCGCGGGCAAGACGACCATTGCCCTGATTCTTGTCGAGGAACTGAAGAAACAGGGCTTAAAGGTAGAACGTCTTGACGGCGATGTTGTGCGTCAGAGCCTCACTCGCGATCTTGGATTCACCAAAGAGGATCGTGACAAGAACATCGAGCGCGTGACGTTCGTCGCCAAATTACTCTCACGTAACGGGGTCGCGTGCGTTTGCTCCTTTATTTCGCCCTACCAGGCGGTACGCGACCAGGTGCGCGCGGAAACGACCAATTTCATCGAAGTGTTTGTTGACGCTCCGCTGGAAGTCGTCATGGAGCGTGACGTCAAAGGTCTTTATGCCAAAGCCGTCGCCGGAGAGATTCCAAACTTCACCGGCATTTCCGATCCCTTCGAAGCGCCAACCGCCCCCGAAATTCACGTGCGCACCGACCAGCAGACGCCTCAAGAAAGCGCGCAGGTCATCGTCGATTTTCTACAAGAGCGCGGTCTTGTTGCAAGAGATTAGAGATTGGAGATTGGTGATTAATCTCTAATCTCCCTCCCCCCATGAACATCCGTGAAGCGTTGCACTGGGCGCGCGAGCGGCTGCGAGCATCGCCCACCCCACACGAGGATGCCCGTGCTCTGTTGCAACATGTGCTAAGTGTGGAACATACGCACCTTGCTGCCAACCCGCAGCAGGCGCTTTCCGCAGAACAGGAAGACAGATTCCGCGCCTTCGTATTGCGGGCACAGGAACTGGAGCCCATCCCCTATATCACCGGAGAAGCCTCTTTCTACGGCCTGGACTTTGCCGTCACGCCCGCCGTCTTGATCCCGCGCCCCGAAACAGAACTGCTCGTGGATGAAGCGGTAGCCTGGGCAAAGGAACGACCAGCGCCGTTAATCGTGGACGTAGGCACAGGAAGCGGCTGCATCGCCGTGTTGCTGGCGCGACGGCTTCCGCCAGCGCACCTCATTGCCGTTGACGTTTCGCAGGCGGCCTTAGACATTGCCCGGCGCAACATCGAACGGCATGGCGTGACCTGGCGCATTGACTTGCGGCAAACGACGCTCCTGGAAGGCATCGACGAACCGGTCGATTTGATCGTTGCCAACTTGCCGTATATCACTGACGCAGAGTGGACGGTCCTAGACGATGCGGTAAAATGGTACGAGCCGGTCACGGCCCTACGCGGCGGACCGGACGGGCTGGATTTGATCCGCCGCCTACTCCGGCAGGCTAAGACACAGTTGCGCCCAGGCGGCGCGATTTTCCTGGAGATTGGATGGCGCCAGGGTGATGCGGCCCGAGACATGGCACAGACATTTTTTCCTGAGGCCCAGATCACCGTCAAACTCGATTATGCTGGCCGCGACCGGCTTGTCGCCATTGACACGCCGGAGTGACGCCGTATTGATGGCCGGTTGGGCAAGCCGACATTGTAACGATAAGTTGTAGATGAGAACTGAACATTTGTACGCAAACGATTCGGGAACAATTGAGCGCGCTGCTGACCTACTGAAGCAGGGCGAACTCGTCGTATTTCCGACGGATACAGTCTATGGTGTGGGCGCCGATACGTTCGACGAAGCAGCAATCGAGTCTCTATATCGCGTTAAGGAACGTTCCCTTGAGAAAGGCATCCCGATCCTTCTCGCGGACGGCAAAGATGTACACAAAGTGGCGCGCGAAATTCCTGCTTCTGCACAGTTACTGCTAGAACGTTTCTGGCCAGGCCCCCTGACGCTAATCGTGCCGCGGCGAGATGGTCTACCGCCCAACATATCGCCCAATAACAAGATCGCCGTGCGCATTCCCGACAACGACGTTGCTCGCTCCCTTATCCGCGCCGCCGGTGGGGCGCTGGCTACCACAAGCGCCAATCGTTCCGGAGATCCGTCCGCGCGTGATGCAAGCGAAGCCCTGCGAGCTCTAGAAGGCCGCGTGGCTGCCGTTGTCGACGGCGGAAAGGTCGACCACGGCGTCCCTTCGACTATCGTCGATTGCACCGTCGAGCCGCCACAGATTTTGCGCCAGGGAGCGCTCAACGCGGTGGCGCTCGCTCTGCACGAGGCATAGTAAGGAGCCATGCTTCCACTCATTCTCGCCGCCCTGGCTTTTATCGCCGCCATCGTCACATACCGCGACATCCGCCGCGGCGGCGCCCGCTTCTATACGCTAGAACGAGAGGCAATCCTTCGGCGCGCCGGATTTACACTCATGGCGACGGTACTCCTGTTCTTTGGCGCCATAGGGTTGCTGCTTTACGAGCGCGAACAGGCTGCAGACCAGGTCGCCGTCTTGTCAGGTGAAGAGGTAGAAGGCGTGCCTACGCCAACTGCCACCCTTTCGACGTTGCCGCCAACAGAGACTCCGACGGCGACACCTGATCCCAATGCACCCACCGCGACACCTGAGCCACTTGTCTGCCGCGCCGAGGTACAAGAAACCGGCGGGAGCGGTCTCAATTTGCGTGAGGAGCCCAACGGGGCCGAATTGCAGGTCTTACAGGAAGGGGAAATTGTGACGCTTCTGGACGATGAGGCGCCGGTGACCACTGCCGGCGTCACCTGGGTCAAAGTACGCACGACGATCACGCGTACAGATGGGTGGGTCGCGCTCGACTACCTGTTTGTCGAGCGAGAAGAGTGTCTGGATATCATCCAACAACAGTAGCAGGTATGCAGCTGGACCAAGAAGCAGGTGTCTGACCGGCAGACCGTAAGCGGAGCAGGGCAGTTGATTGGCATTGACGCCAGCCGCGCCGCCCGCGCTCATCGCACGGGAACAGAGGGATATGCTTTTCACCTGATCCGTGAGCTGATTCCCTTAGCGCAACGGCATGGGCACAAACTCCGTTTGTACTTCAACCAACCTCCGCCACCAGATCTTTTTCCGGCTGCGCCCGGCGTCGAAACTATCTGCATGCCCTTTAGCCGGCTCTGGACTCACGTTCGACTGGCCCGCGAACTGCACACGCGCCCACCGCGCGTTTTTTTTACACCGGCGCATGTCATTCCCCTCACCTATCGGGGACCCGCAGTGGCAACCGTACACGACCTCGGTTTCCACTATTTCCCGGAAGCACACACGCGTTTCCAGACCGCCTATCTGAAATGGAGTACGGGACACAATGTGCGGCGTAGTTGCCGGGTCCTGGCTGATTCAGACGCCACAAAGTCGGATCTGGAAAGGTTTTACGATGTGAAAATGGGCAAGATTGCCGTCGTCTACCCCGGCATTGATTCTGAACTGGCGCCCGTCCTAAATGCCGCAAGGCTGGCAGATGTA
>CAYSMQ010000056.1:0-16727 GCA_964432035.1 uncultured Ardenticatenaceae bacterium | reverse complement strand
TAGAGAGGACGGGCGCCCATCATGGCCAGGTCGTTAACCGTGCCGCACACCGCCAGGCGTCCGATATCGCCGCCGGGAAAGAAGAGGGGCCACACCACGTGTGAGTCGGTGCTCACGGCAAGGCGCGAGGCGCCCTGGCTGGAGACGACGGCCGCGTCGTTCGCCGCGCGCAAGGCGTCGTTGTCAAAGGGCGGAAAAAGAGGCCGGCGATCAGGTCTTGCGACATCTTACCGCCGCTGCCGTGGCCCATGACGATGCGCTCCCCGTGCTGGAGCGGCACGGGGCACACGGCGCCTTCCATTTCTACAGGTCCGTGACCATTCTTAGACATATTCTTCCTCCACCAACTCCAACCGCAGGCCGCGTCCGTAGTTATAGTAAGCGGCGCAGGCGCCTTCGGAGGACACCATCGTGGCGCCCAGAGGGTGCTGCGGCGTGCACGATTTGCCGAAAGCCGGGCACTCGTGGGGTTTCTTCAGCCCCTGCAGGATCTGCCCGGCGATGCAGTGCGGCGATTCCTGCGTGTGGATGGCGCCGACGTCGAAGCGTTGTTCGGCGTCAAATTGCGCGAATTGGGGACGCAGACCCCAGCCGCTCTCAGGAATGGCGCCGATGCCGCGCCACTTGCGATCGCGCACCTCAAAGACCTGCTCGATGACCGCCTGCGCCGGCTGGTTGCCCTCGTCTGACACGGCGCGGGCGTAGGCGTTTGTCACGCCCACCTGGCCCTGCTCTAGCATGCGCACGGCCTGCAGGATGCCTTGCGCGATGTCGGCCGGCTCGAAACCGGTGACCACAATCGGGACCTGGTACTGCTCGGCGATAGGCCCGTACTGCCAGTGGCCCATCACCGCGCAGACGTGTCCCGCCGCCAGAAAGGCCTGCACGCGGTTGTGCGGCGAACCCAAAATGGCGTGCATGGCCGGCGGCACGCAAACGTGCGAGACCAGAATTGAGTAGTTTTCCAGGCCCAGGCGCGATGCCTGCAATACGCTCATGGCATTAGCCGGCGCCGTCGTCTCGAAGCCGATGGCGAAAAAGACCACCTGTTTGTCCGGATTCTGTTGCGCCAACTTCACCGCGTCCAGGGGCGAGTAAACCACGCGCACGTCGCCGCCCGCGGCGCGCACCGTAAAGAGATCGCCGTCTGTACCGGGCACGCGCAGCATGTCGCCGTAGGAGGTGAAAATGACCTCCGGGCGCGAGGCAATGGCCAGGGCTTTGTCGATCAGTTCCAGCGGCGTGACGCACACGGGACAACCGGGTCCGTGCACCAGCTCCACCGCGGGCGGAAGTAGATGGTCGATGCCGTGGCGCACGATGCTGTGCGTCTGCCCGCCGCAAATTTCCATGAGGACCCAGGGACGGGTCACCGTGCGCCGGATTTCACGCAGGGCGGCCTGCACCAGGGACGCATCGCGGTATTCGCTGACATATTTCATGATGTGGTCTCCTGCTGCGCGGGCGGGCCGATTTCTTCTTCCAAGGTCATGATTTCCCGCAACATCTGCAGCGTTTCCTGAGCCTCCGCCTCGCTCACCAGGCTAATGGCAAAGCCCACGTGGATGACGGCATAATCGCCCACGGTGGCCTGCGGCACGTAGGCCAGGCAGGCCTCGCGCAACGCGCCGCCGAAGTCTATCTTGCCCATGAGCAGGCCGTCACTTTCATATATTTCCGTAATCTTTCCGGGTACGCCTAGGCACATTTTCTACTCGCTTTCACTCAGAAAGAAATCGGATGTCTCACCATCGCGATCACTTCCAAAGTCTTCTGATAAGACATGCGATTTCTCACGTGTGGACTCTTGAGCCAAGAAATCGGATGTCTGGGAGACATCCGATTTCTCACTCGCCGCTGCCGCGGCGATCAGCGCCTGACCCAGAGCCAGGCCCCCATCGTTGGCAGGCACGCGGCGGTGAATATATACGGTGAAGTCCGCTTCCAGGAGCAAGCGCCGTGTCTCCTGTAACAACGTCAAATTCTGCCACACGCCGCCGCTAAGGCCGACTTCATACAGGCCCGTTTCGTCGCGCAAGCGGCGGCAAACGTCCAGGACCATGCGCGCGACGCCGGCGTGGAAACGGGCTGCCATCAGACTGCGCGACAGGCCCTGACGCAGGTCGGCGACAAGGGCTTTCAGCATGGGAGCGGGATCGATTTCCTCGCCCTGTATATCAAACTCGTAGCCGTCGGCGCGCCCTCGCTGCTCGCCTGCCAGCGCCTCCAGCTCAATCGCCGCCTGCCCCTCGTAATTAACCTGCTGCCGCACGCCGACCAGCGCGGACACGGCGTCAAACAGGCGGCCCATGCTGCTCGTCTGCGGGCAGTTTATGCCCCGCGCCAACTGTTGCTGCAAAACAGAGAGCGCTTCAATACCCTGCACGTTTTGTATTTGCCCGTGCTGCACCGGTGGCAGGTCGCTTTCCCAGGCGATCCCCGCCTGCGCCAGCCAGGCCAGCGCGTAGCGCCAGGGCTCGCGCACGGCCATGTCGCCGCCCGGCAGCGGCGCGTATGCCAGGTGGGTGGAGCGTTGGAAGCCCGCGTAATCGGCCACCAGGAACTCGCCGCCCCACACCGCGCCGTCCGTGCCATAGCCCACGCCGTCAAAGATGACGCCGATGACGGGCCGCTCGCCGTCGAGCCCGTGTTCGGCCATCAACGCCGCCGCGTGCGCGTGGTGGTGTTGCACGCCGAACGTGGGCAGCCCTTCCCGCTCGGCGCGTTCCAGGGCGTAACGCGTGGAAAGCATGTCGGGGTGCGCGTCGTGAGCCAGCAGCTGCGGTTGCACGCGGAATAGCTGCTCCAGGTGGGCCACAGATCGTTCGAACGACTGCAGCGTTTCGTGGTTTTGCAGGTCACCCACGTGCTGGCTGAGAAAGGCGTGGCGCTCGCGCGTCAGGCAGAACGTGTTCTTCAGCTCGGCGCCTACCGCCAGCAGCGGCGGCAAGGCGCGGGGCAGATAGACGGGGAACGGCGCGTAGCCGCGGGCGCGACGTAAGGGATATAGGATCGGTTCCCCGCTTGAGAGCGGAGGAACCACTTGCACCACGCTGTCATCACATCGCGTGTGAATGGGCCGGTCGTGCAGGAGCAAGGCGTCGGCCAACGGCGCCAGTCGCCTGCGCGCCTCCTCGTTGTCTGTAACAATCGGCTCCTCCACCAGATTGCCGCTGGTCATGACCAAAGCCTCGGGGAAATCAGGGGCGCGCTCCAACAACAGCACGTGTAGCGGCGTGTAGGGCAGCATCACGCCCAGCGTATTTTGTCCCGGGGCGCAGTCGACGCTGACGGGTGAGTCGGAACGCGCGCTGAGGATGACGATGGGGCGCTCGCGGGAGGTCAGGAGCGCCATTTCCTCATCGTCAAGCAGGCAGACGCGGGCCACGGCCTCCAGGTCGGGCATCATCAGGGCGAAGGGCTTATCTCGTCGCAGCTTGCGACGGCGCAGCTCGCTCACGGCGCGCTCATTGGTGGCATCGCAGGCCAGGTGAAAGCCGCCCAGCCCCTTGATAGCCAGAATCTTTCCCGAAGCCAGCAGCTCGCGCGCTGCCTGCAACGCGCCTTCCTGCCGCGCAATCGCGCGCGGCGCCGCATCCCCGTCCGTCCGCTCTAGCCAGATGTGCGGCCCGCACTGCGGGCAGGCCACCGGCTGCGCGTGGAAGCGACGGTCCAGGGGATCGGCGTATTCGGCGGCGCAGGCCTCGCACAGGGGGAACGCAGCCATCGTCGTCGCCGGACGGTCGTAGGGCAAGTCCTTTATGATCGTGTAACGGGGCCCGCAGTTGGTGCAGTTAATGAAGGGGTAACGGTAGCGACGGTCGTTGGGATCCAGCAGCTCGCGCAGGCAGTCGTCGCAGATACTCACGTCCGGCGAAACGGGCTGGAAGGCGCCCTGAACGGCGGCCGAAGGGCGGATTTCAAACTGCTCGTAGCCGTTGGGCGCGCAGGCTTCTTCCTCGATTGTTTCGATGCGCGCCAGCGGCGGCGCCTCGGCCCGCAGCGCCCGGCGGAAGTGCTGCAAGGACTGGGGCTCCCCGTTCAACTCCAGGTCCACGCCCGCCGACGTGTTGCTCACCCAACCCGTGAGCTCGTAGCGCGCTGCCAGCCCGTAGACAAACGGCCGGAAACCCACGCCCTGGACGATGCCGTTGATGTGTAGACGAAGCCCTTCCATCATCCTACGCCGCCATCTCGCCGCGGGCTTCGGCCTCTTCCCGCTTATGCTGGAACTGCCGCTGCCAGGCCACCTGCACCCAGCCATACCAGGCGGTCAGGCCCTCACCGCTGCGGCAGGAGACGGGGAAAGTTACCAGGCCCGCATTCAGCGCCTCGACCCCATCGCCGAAGTAATCCATGTCGAAATCGATATAGGGCAGCAGGTCCACCTTGTTAATGACCAGCGCGTCGACCCCACGGTACATGCCCGGGTACTTATAAGGTTTATCGTCGCCTTCCGGGATAGAGGCTACCAACACACTGTGGTGCGTGCCCAGCGCAAAACCTGCAGGGCAAATCAGGTTGCCCACGTTTTCCACGATGAGCAGATCAAGTTGCGACAGATCGAGTTGATCCAACGCGCTGCGCAGCATGGCGGCGTCCAGGTGACAGCCGCCGCCGGTGTTGATCTGTATAGCAACCGCGCCCGCCGCGGCGGCGCGGTCGGCGTCAATGCTGGTCGCCACATCGCCGTCGACCACTGCTACACGAAATTCGTCATGCAGAGCGCGAATGGTGTGCTCTAAAAGGCTCGTCTTGCCCGCTCCGGGCGAGGCCATCACGTTAAGCCCCAACACGCGCGCTTCGTCCAGGCGGCGCCGGTTCTCCTGGGCGACCTGGTCGTTGGCGCTCAGAATATCGCGGCCGACTTCAATCCGTTTTTTCATTTTCTACTGCTCCACGGCAATTGACTCTAAGTAAAACTCTTCACCCGCAATGACGACGACGCGGTTACTATGGCAGGCGGGACAGGCCAGTGCATCGTCGGGACTATACTCATTGCCGCAGTCGTCGCAGCAGATGCGGGCGGCGACGCGGCGGAAATGCAGATTGGCGCCCGCCGCCGCCGTTCCGTCGCTGATCAGGTCCCAATAGAACTGCACCGAGTCATCCACGATTGACGCGAGATCGCCGATCACCAGATACAAGTCTGTGATCCGCGCCTCGGGCGGAGCGTGTTCCAGCGCCAGCTCTAATAATGACTGGGTGACAGGTAGTTCGTGCACAGGTGTCTGTTCCTTTCTTCTATAAGTAATTGTAATTGTTCAAAATTTCACAAGCAATTATTTCTGTCACCCACTCGTATGACAACTGTCACTAACTTTGACCGTCAAGATAGCCTACTCTTAACGCGTGGAGGTAACAAACATATGTTGAATATTCTGCTGGTATTGGTCGCAATCGTCTTTGCCCTGCAGGCCGTACGCTGCACCCGGTTGGTGCGCTCGGCGCTGTGGTTGGCCGGCGTCAGCGGCATGTTATCCATTTTGCTCTACCGTCTCGGCGCACACGAAGTCGCCGTGATTGAACTCAGCGTGGGCGCGGGACTCGTCACGGTGCTCATGGTCTTCGCCATCGCCATCGCCGGCGAGGAAGAGATAGATCAATTGCCCGTGGTCCCCCGCTGGTTGGCCATTGGGCTTGTTGCCGCATTTCTGGTTGCAGCCGGGGCGCTGGTCTTACCGGCGGGCGAGCCGGCGCTGGGCGCGACCGAAGTGTCGTTCTCCGTGACCCTGTGGCAAGAACGTGGATTGGACGCGCTGGTTCAGGTGGGGCTTATTTTTGCCGGAACCCTGGGCGTGCTCGGTCTATTATCAGAAAAGGAAACCGCCGCGGTTCGCGACGCCGCTTCGTCTGAGAAAGAAGCTGGCGACGCGCTCGAAGCCGGAGGAGTTACTTCATGACGCTAACCACTTCAACAATTCTGATCACCGGCGTGGCGGGCCTCATTGGTGTAGGCCTGTACGGGCTGCTGACCATCCACAATCTATTCCGAATAATTATCGCCCTGCAGATTCTGGTCAAAGCGGGCGTGCTGGCGCTCATTGCCGGCGCCGCCCACGTTGGGCAAATCAACCTGGGCCAGAGCCTGGCAGTGACCGTCATCGTCGCCGACACGGCCGTGGCCGTGGTGGGCATGGCCCTGGCAGTGCGGGTTAAACAAGAGAACGGCACGCTCGACGTACGAGCCCTTGGGACTCTTAGGAAGTGACAGATGAGCAGTAACGCAATTCTCGTAGCAGCAACCATTGGATTACCCTGGCTGGGCGCGCTGCTGGTGTGGCTTAGCGGAGACGGTAACGACAGGCGACAACACGCGCTTGCCGTGCTCTTTAGCCTGGCCGGCGCCGCCGCCGCCCTGCTCCTGCTTCCCCGCGCGGCGGACGGCGCCGTCGCTTCTGTCTACGCCGGCGCCTTCTTTGGCGACTTTACGTTCGTCGCCGACGGGCTGGGCACATTTCTGGCGGCTGTCGCGACCGTGATCGGGAGCCTGGCGGTCATATTTTCCGTGGACTACATGCGCGGCGAAGCCCAGCTGGGACGCTACTACGCCCTGGTCCTGCTTTTTATCGGGGCCATGGCCGGTCTCGTACTCAGCGGCAGTCTGCTGCTGATGTTCCTGTTCTGGGAAATCACCGCGCTCTGTTCCTACGCCCTGATCTCATTCCATAACGACGACGCGCGCGCCGTCGCCGCCGGCGTCAAAGCCCTGATCATCACCCAGCTGGGCGGCGTTGGTCTGCTGCTGGGCACGCTCGCCGTGCGCAGCGCCCTGGGCAATTACCAGATTAGCACCCTCCTGGCTCGCTCCGGCGACCTGCCCGCCGGGCTGCTGGCCTTCGTGGCCTTCAGCTTCCTGGCAGCGGCCATGGCCAAGTCGGCGCAGGCGCCCTTCCACACCTGGCTGCCCGATGCCATGGAAGCGCCCACACCGGTGAGCGCCCTGATCCACGCCGCAACGATGGTCAACGCCGGCGTGTACCTGTTGGCGCGCTTCTACCCCGCTTTCGCCGGCGTTCCCGGCTGGGCTGCGAGCGTGATTATCGTGGGCGTGGTTACCGCGCTGCTGGCGGCGTGCATGGCCCTTGTCAGCCACGACCTGAAACGCGTGCTGGCCTACTCTACCGTTAGCCAGCTGGGCTACATGACCTACGCCGTGGGCGTGGGCGCCATTTTCGCCAGCCAGTTTCACCTGCTGAGCCACGCCGTCTTCAAGGCGCTCCTCTTTCTGGGCGCCGGGGCCATCATTCACAGCATCGGCACGCGCGACATGCGACGCATGGGCGGGCTGGCGCGGCAAATGCCCCTGGTCGCCGTGGTCTTTGGTCTGGGGGCCGGCGCGCTGGCAGGCGTGCCCATCTTAAACGGTTTCTGGAGCAAGGAACTACTGCTGGAAGCAGGCCTGCACGACGGCCCCGTCTGGGCCTACGCCGCCATGCTCTTCGGCGCGGGGCTCACGGCGGCCTATACGCTGCGTATGGTGTGGCTGGTCTTCTTCGCCCGCCCGCAAGAGGCGATTCATCCGCACCCCGTGGGCGCCGCCATGCGTACGGCGCTGGTTCCCCTGGCGCTGGGTGCGCTGGGCACGTGGCTGGTGGCAGGCCCCTTTGCCGGCCTACTACAGCGCTCCCTGCCCACCCATGACCTACACGTCATAGGCACCGGGGACCTGCTGCGCCAGATTCTGAGCGCCCCCCCAACCTACGGCGCGCTGCTCGTCGTGGCCCTGGGCATGGGCGCCTGGCAGCAACGCAAACGCTTGCGCCCTCTGACAGACCGGCTGCAACCGCTGACCCGCGCCGCGGCGGCCGGTTTCGGATTTGAATGGCTGAATGGGCGCATCGTCGACGGCGCGCAGGCAAGCGCGGCGGCCCTACAAGAGACACAAACAGGACAGCTCAGCTGGAACATCGCCGGCATTGTGCTGGCGCTGGCGACGGTCTTGATCTTACTGGCAATCGGTGGTTAACATGAACTTCCCGGCAATAATCTGGCTTATCTCACTCCTGCTCATCGCCGCGCCCGCCATTTACCTGGTGGGACGCCTGGCACGTCGCGCGCCATTCTACCAACCCTCGGCCGCGCGCTGGGCCACCATCGTCACCATGGTCCTGGCCTGGACGCCCTACGCCTACGCCCTGCAACAGTTCGCCGACCGCGGCACAGTGACGTTTTCCGTGGGCACGATCGCTTTGCGCGCCGACGGGCTGAGCCTTTTGCTGGCGGGCGTCATCCTGGCCCTGGTCAGTCTGGTTTCGCTCTTCTCCACGCAATATATGGCCGGCGAAAGCGGTGAATCGAAGTATTACGCCATGCTCGTGGCCATGTCCGCGGTCATGATCGGTCTGGGATGCGCCGGCGATCTCTTTAACCTGTGGCTGTGGTTCGAGGCCATGGCCGTCACCTCCTATTTGCTGGTGGCCTTCTACCGTGAGCAACCGGCTTCGCTGGAAGCCGGCGTCAAATACCTGGTCCAGAGTGCGACCGGTTCCGTGCTGGTGCTGGTGGCAATCGCCCTCGTGCTGGCCGAAACGGGCACGCTGGACCTGCTGGAGATTCATGAAGCGGCGGCAGGGCTACCGGGTCTTTCATACTTGCTGGCGGCGGGCGCTCTTTTCGTCATCGGCTTTGGCGTCAAAATCGCCATGGTCCCCTTGCACACCTGGCTACCGGACGCCCACTCGCAGGCGCCGAGCGGCATTAGCGCCATGCTTTCCGGCGTGGTCATCGAAGCCGGCCTCATCGCCCTTTTGCGCGCGCTGGCGGCGCTGGCGGGCGTCACCACTTCGTGGGGTGTGCTACTGATGGCCTTCGGCGCCCTGAACATGGTCGCCGGCAATCTTCTGGCCCTGCGCCAGACACAGGTCAAGCGCTTGCTGGCCTACTCCAGCATCACGCACGTGGGCTACATGCTCGTCGGCGTGGGCATCGCCGTCTACGCCGGAGAAATGGCCGGCGCGCAAGGCAGCATGTTCCATCTGCTTAGCCACGGCATGATGAAAGGGCTGGCCTTCCTGGCAGCCGGCGCCCTACTCTACGCGCTGCACACGGCGCTGGGCGACCACGGACCGCTGACGGTCGCCGACCTGGCGGGCGCGGCGCGGCGCTATCCGCTTCCGGCGCTGGCCTTTAGCCTCGCCGTGTTGGGCCTGGGCGGCATTCCGCCGCTGGTGGGCTTCATGTCCAAATGGCAGATTCTGCTTGCCGGCTTCGCCACGGAGGACGTGTGGATCTACGCACTCGCCGGCTTTGCCGCGCTGAACAGCGTCTTTTCGCTGGCCTATTACGCACCCATGGTCAACGCGCTGTACCGCACCAAGCCGTCGCCCGCCGTGCAGAGCGGCGCGCGCGTGCCGGCGCTGATGAACGCGCCTCTGGCGCTTATGGCGCTCCTGATCGTAGTCGCCGGCGTATGGCCCGCCGTCGTAGAGGGCCTAACCGCCCCCGCCGGCGCGGCCCTTCTGGCAGCATTCGGAGGTTAAAGAGAGGTAATTATGGCTGACATTTTACTGAGTCCACCTATCGCCCTAATCATCTACCTGGCCCTAGCCGCGATTCTATATCGCTTTGCCGGTGGCATGGCCGAGCGTGGCATGGTCAACGAGGAAAAACGCAGCGTGTACGCAGGCGGCGAGGCTTCGCCCGAGCGCATGGCGGCGCCCGGGTACCGACCCTTCTTCGTCATCGCCCTCTTTTTCGCCATCCTACACCTGGGTGTGTTGATGTTGGGCAGCAGCGGCCTGACGCCCCTGTCCGGCCTGTACCTGGCGGGACTGTTATTGGCGCTGTTGGCTCTCATTCTTGGATAAGGAACGACTAGTATGAGTTCTGAAAATATGTGGCAAGAGATCATGGACCGTGTGAAGACCTGGGCGCGCATCAACTCGCCCTGGGCCATTCACTACAACAGCGGCTCCTGCAACGGCTGCGACATCGAGATTCTGGCGACGCTCACGCCTCGCTACGATCTAGAACGTCTGGGCGTCAAGCTGGAGGGTAGTCCACGCCACGCCGACATCCTCATTTGCACCGGCCCGGTCACGCTGCAATCCCGCGACCGGCTGCGGCGCATTTATGAACAGATGCCCGAACCAAAATACGTGGTCGCCGTCGGCTCCTGCGCCATTTCGGGCGGCGCTTTTCACGGTTGTTATAACGTGGTGGGCCAGATAGACGAGGTGATCCCCGTGGACGCCTATATTCCGGGCTGCCCGCCGCGTCCCGAGGCCATCATCGACGGGCTGGTCAAGCTGCTGAGCACCATGCGCCAGCCGGCAGACGCAGAAGCGAATGCGACGGAACCTGTCGAGCCAGAAAGTGACACAGCGCCGGTCCGCGAGCCGGCATGGGAGTTTTGAACATGAGCACGCCGAACGAAGAACGGGCGCCGGGAACGGAGCTCGAGGAAACGCTACAGCGAGCACTGGCCCTGATTGCGCCGTGGGTGCAAGAGAGCACGCATCCCGCGCCGCACCGCCTGGACGCCACGTTAGACGGCGAGGATATACCTGCGGCAGTGCAGGCCCTCATCGAGGCCAACTGGGGCTACCTGTCGGCCATTACGGGCCTGGATCTGGGACCTGAAGAAGGCGCCATGGAGACGATTTACCATTTTAGCGCCGGCGCCGACGTGCTGGGGCTGCGCGTGACACTGGATCGCGACGACGCGCAAGTCCCCACAATCTGTGGGGTCATCCCCTCCGCCGGCTTCTACGAACGTGAACTGAGCGAAATGCTGGGGGTGACCGTACGCGGCACACCAGATCCCAGCCCGCTCTTTTTACCGGACGAGTGGCCCGCAGGCGTTTATCCCTTGCGCAAAGATTACGCGCCGGAGGAACAAAAGCAATGAGCAACACTAGAGAATTCACACAAGCGGCCGAAGATAAATTCATTATCCCCATCGGCCCGCAGCACCCCGCGCTAAAGGAGCCGGGCCACTTCGAGTTCACCGTCGACGGTGAAACGGTCAAAGACGCCACCGTGCGGCTGGGATACGTGCATCGTGGCATCGAAAAGGCCACAGAATCGCGCAACTGGGTGCAGAATATGTACCTGCTGGAGCGCATTTGCGGCATCTGCTCGCACATCCATGCCACGGCCTACTGCCAGGGTGTGGAGGCGTTGGCAGAAGTAGAAGCGCCGCCGCGCGCCCGCGCCATCCGCCAGCTGGTGGCCGAGCTCGAACGCATTCACAGCCACCTGCTATGGTTGGGCGTCGCCGCACACGAAGCCGGCTTCGATACGCTGTTCATGCTCTCCTGGCGCGACCGGGAGACGGTCATGGACATCCTGGAGACCATCAGCGGCAACCGTGTCAACTACTCGGCCAACGTCCTGGGCGGCGTCAAGTTCGACGTCGAGGATGAGCAAATCGAGCAGATCCTAAAAGGACTCGAATACCTGGAAGAGCGCACCCATCACTACCTGAAAGTCGTGAGCACCGACGCCTTCTTCCTACAGCGCACGCGCGGCGTGGGCATCATGAACAAGGCTGACGCCGAACGACTGGGCGCGCTGGGCCCCACGGCGCGCGCCTCGGGCGTGGCCCGCGACCTGCGCGTGGACGCGCCGTATGCCGCCTACGACGACTTCCCCGTGGAGCTGGTCCTGGAGACGGCCGGGGACCTGGAGGCGCGCTTCAAGGTGCGCATCCGCGAATTGCTAGAAAGCTATCGCGTCATTCGCGAGATCGTGAATAATCTGCCCGAAGGCGACCTGGAAGTGAAGCGCATGCCGCGCCGGCTGAAGCCGGGCGAAGTGGTCAGCCGCGTTGAAGCGCCTCGGGGTGAGCTATTTTACTTCATCAAGAGCAACGGCAGCGACCAGCCGGACCGCGTAAAAGTACGCACGCCGACCTTGTGCAATATGGCCTCCGTCTTGGCCACAACTGTGGGCAGCCAATTGGCCGACGTGCCCATGATTCTGGTGGGCATCGACCCCTGCTTCTCCTGCAATGACCGCGCCGTCCTCCTGCGCCGGCCCCAATCCGATCCAGAAGTGTGGACCTGGGCCCGGCTGCGGCAGTATGGCATTGATAAATATCGCAATGAAATCTGATGTTCGTCGTTGGCGCTTTAGCGCTACAGCGCGCTGAAGTGCTCGTTTCAAACTTTTCTGACGAGGCATTCATATGCAAGTCCTAGGCAATCTCACCGCGCTACTGATTTTCCCCGGGGGCCTGTTCCTCGTGCTCCTGGGCCTGGCCTACAGCTGGCTGGACCGCAAGGCGCTGGCACGGCTACAAAACCGCCTCGGCCCGCGTTGGTTCCAGCCCCTTGCCGACATGGTCAAAATGCTGGCCAAAGAGGAAGTCGTACCCGACGGCGTAACGCCTTTCTTCTTCGTTGCCCTGCCCCTGGTGGCCCTCGCCGGCGCGCTGACCGCTGCCCTCTACGTGCCCCTTGCCGGGCTGGCGCCGAGCCACAGCTTTGCCGGCGACCTCATCGTGACCGTTTACCTGATGAGCCTGTTGACGCTCTGCCTGGGACTCGCCGGCGCCAACACCCGCAGCCGCTTTTCGCTGCTCGCCGCCACACGCGCCTTCACACAGCTCTTTGCCTACGAGGCGCCCTTCTTGTTGGCGCTGCTGGGTCCCGCAATCGTCGCCGGCTCCTGGCAGATCAGCGAGATACAGGCCTACGCCGCCGAGCACACGTGGTTCTTGCTGCTGCAACCGCTGGGCTTTATCGTGGCCATCCTGGGGCTGATGGGCAAGCTGGAAATGCCGCCCTTTGACGCGCCGGAAGCAGAGACGGAGCTGGTGGCGGGACCGCTGACCGAGTATAGCGGTCGTGGCCTGGCCCTCTTCCACCTGGCAAAAAAGATAGAACTGGTGGTGGGGCTGACGCTGGTGGCGGCTTTTTACCTAGGAGGCCTTGGATCGCCCCTGGCCTTTCTATGGAAAACTGCCGCCCTGCTGCTGGTCATCATCAGCCTGCAGGCCATGCTGGCCCGCCTGCGCATCGACCAGACCGTCGGCCTGTGGTGGCGCTACGGCGCGTTGCTGGTGCTGGTCCAGTGGTTGATTTTAATCGTCGTGCGCGTTGCGTAGAAAAGGAACTTACCATGGCCATTGGAACTATGTTTGGAGACATTTTACGGTCACTCTTCCGTCGCCCGGCGACGCGGCGCTATCCGGCCGAGCGCGTGGACGCCCCGCCACGCTTGCGAGGGCAACTGCACTTCGATCCCGAAAAGTGCGTGGGCTGTGGGCTGTGCTGCAAGGATTGTCCCGCCGACGCCCTGGAACTGATCACGCTGGATAAGAAAGCTAAAAGGTTCGTTATTCGCTTCGACGCCGGACGCTGCACCTTCTGTGGGCAGTGCGTGACCAGCTGCCGCTTCAACTGCCTGGAAATGCCACCGGAGGAGTGGGAACTGGCCGGATTTGAGACCGAGCAATTCTTACATCTATACGGCGATGACGCCGACGTGCAGGAGGTGCGCCGTGACGTCGCCCAGCATTGACCCCTGGACGCGCTCGCCAAGACGCCCGCCGCCCTGGCGTCCGCGGCGCGTTGCTCTGGTGGGTGTGGGTCATTCGCTGCGCGGCGATGACGCCGCCGGTCTGGCGGTAGCGCGCCGTGTACAGCCGCTGGCGGGCGAGCGCCTGCTCGTGGTTGAAGGCGGGCCTGCCCCGGAAAACGTTACCGGCAGCCTACGCCGTTTTGAGCCGGACCTGGTGCTACTCGTCGACGCCGCCGACCTGCATGACGCACCCGGCACGGTGCGCTGGCTCAGCGCCCACGACGTCGAAGGGCTCAGCGCCACGACACATACGATGCCCCTCTCCATATTAGCACACTACCTGGAACAGGAGCT
The DNA here is from genome assembly GCA_964432035.1 of uncultured Ardenticatenaceae bacterium. GTDB lineage: Bacteria > Chloroflexota > Anaerolineae > Promineifilales > Promineifilaceae > JAAYYY01. The sequence continues at coordinate 2,903 of CAYSMQ010000056.1, read as the reverse complement.
AAACTGTCGCGTCTATCTTATCGGCATTCAGCCGGGACAGAACGGCATTGGGCAGCCTTTATCGGAGGCGGTAGAGCGGGCGGTGGCGGCAATCGGGGATGGGCTAAAGGCAGTGTTTGTGTAGGTTCGTCATCTAGAAAGCGCTGTCGAGCAGAACCAGAACCTGCTGCACGGCCAGGGGCACCGCGGCGGCGACCTGAACGCTCAACTCTTCACAAAAATCGTACACAGTCTCTACTTCGATGGCCACAATCGTGATTTCCTGCGGCAAGCGCGCGCCCAGAGCCCGCCCCACCCGCAGCGCCGTCTGCAACGACGTATCGTGCACCGCCGTGCTGTGCCCGGCAGACGGGTCGGGAAGCTCCGCCAGGTCAAACAAGAACACACGGCCGGGCGATCCCTCGCAGCAATGCAAGGCGTCGACGATGATGGCCCGGTCATAGCCAATAAGGCTTTCCATGAGGCTCAGCCCACCCAGCGCCAGGCACTCTACGTCGGCATCCAGCCCCAGGGGTTGCAGGCGTTGACCCTGCAGGTGCAGGTCCTGCAACTCCTCCGCCACGCGCCAACCCACACCGTCATCACCCAGGATGGGGTTGCCTAAACCGACGATGATGGTGCGCGGGCCGTTCATGACTTTCCTTTCGCTATCACCATGAGGCTCGTAGTGAGCGCTTTAGCGCGCCAACCCCCGGCGCTGAAGCGCCGACTACGAACCCTAACAAAACTGCCGCAACGTCCTTACCTCATTCCCCTCCGCATCTCGAATCGTCACCTGCAGCGGCATCTGGCCCGGCAGCGAGTGCGTGGCGCAGCCGAAACAGGGATCGTAGGCGCGAAACGCCATCTCCACCTGGTTGAGCAGGCCCTCGCTGATGACCGCGCCGTTGTGGATCAGGCTGCGCGCCGCTTTGGCGATAGACATGCTGATCGGCGCGTAATTGTTGGTCGTACCCACGATAAGATTCACGCGCGTCAGAATGCCACGCTCGTCCGTCCAATAATGGTGCGTCAGCGTGCCGCGTGGCGCTTCCACGATGCCCACGCCTTCCGTTGGCGTCTTCGTAGGCACCGTGTGGATGTCGTCGGACGTGATTTCGTCGTCTGTGGCCAATTCCACCCAGCGCTCCGCGGCGTAGAGCAACTCGACGAGGCGCGCCCAGTGCGTCGCCAGCCGCTGGTGTACCGGTTTGCCGCCCAGCGTTTCGTAGAATTCTTCATACGCCTCCTGCGCCAGGGGCGTGGCCATGCCCTCCGCGGCGTTGAGACGCGAGAGCGGCGTGGCGCAGTAGACGCCAGAATCGGCGCCGTCTACGAACCCTTTCCAACCCACGGGCTTGAGATAGGGGAACTTGAGATAGGACCAGGGCACAACCTTTTCGCTGATCCAATCCTGGTACTCGTCAGGGGCGTACTTGCCCAGCCGCTTGCCATGGGGATCGACCACGCTGACCAGACCATCATAGAAGTTCACCAGGCTATTCTCGTCGACCAACCCAATATAGTGCGTGCGGTGTGTGTAAACGTCGCCAAGAATAAGGTCCAGGTAGGTCTCGTTGCCCAGAACCAGCTCCTTGAACAGCTCCAGGCTGAACTGGCCAAACTCGACGGCCCAACGCCCCATCTTTTCAATCTCTTCTCGCTCGCTCTCCCCGATGCCCTTGGTTACCCCACCGGGGATGGCCGTGCAGGGATGCACCTTGCGCCCGCCCAGCATCTCCACGACCGCGTGCCCAACCTTGCGCGCTTCGATTACCTTCCCGCCGATCTCCATACCCACCTTATGGATCACGCCCAGAATGTTACGCTCGGCTACGGGCGCGTCGGGCCCCATGATGAAATCGGGCCCGCCCAGGGCGTAAAAGTGGGTGGTGTGGTCAGTGACATAGAACGCCATGTAGAGCAGCTCGCGCAGCTTCTTGGCTGCCAGCGGCGGATCCACGCCGTAAACGGCGTCGGCCGCTTTTGCCGCCGCCATGTGGTGCGCTTCGGGGCACACGCCGCAAATACGGTTTGTGAGCAAGGGCATTTCTTCCACGGGCCTACCCACGCAAAAACGCTCGAACCCGCGCAGCTCGGGAATCTGAAAGTAAGTGTTGGCCACTTCGCCCTGTTCGTCGAGGAATATCTCGATCTTGCCGTGCCCTTCCAGGCGGGTGATGGGGTCGATTGTTATGCGCGTCATGGTATTGTCTCCGTGAAAGATTTTTGCATCTAATAGACCTGACAGGTTTTGGAAACTTGTCAGGTCTCACTCACCTTCCCTGCGCGCAATAGCGAGTGCGGCAGGCTGAAACGGTAGAAGGAACCGGCCGGATCGGGAATGCCGTCCAGAATGGCGTCGATTTCTTCGGGATCGCGGCTGTCGATTACCGAGGCCACGGCGCTCATCAGGCTCGCGCCGTAATCCAGCACGCCTTGCGCCGGTCCGTAGCAGCCGATGCAGGCGGCGCCCGCCGCCGGGCAAAGCGCCCCGCATCCGTCGCGGGTGGCGGGACCATTGCACAAGATGCCCTGCTCCAAAAGACAGAGGTCGGGATCCACCTCTGCCACTTCGTGAATGCGGCGGAAGGCGCGAATCTTCTTCACGTTACGCGTGCGCGCGCACTCGTCACAGACTGTAGACACACCGGCGCCGATGACGCTGCCAGGTGGCGGCAATTGCGCCTCGCCGTGCAGGGCCTGGATGACCAGGTCCACCACGGCGGCGATCTGGTGCGATTCCGGCGGACAACCGGGCATGAAGTAGTCCACGTCGACAACCTGGTCCAGCGTGCGCAGCAGCGGCTGAAACTGGGGAATCGTCAGCGTGCCCTCAGGCGCGGGGAAGCGATATTGCGGGCGCAGACGGTCCGGATTCTCGGTGGACGGTGTATCATACACAGCCTCGAAAATCTGCTCCC
>CAYSMQ010000055.1:0-16985 GCA_964432035.1 uncultured Ardenticatenaceae bacterium | reverse complement strand
ATAGTAGCAGGTTTGCCACTAAGATCGTTGTCAGTCTTCTATGCATCCCCTCATATTACGTGCAAAGTTCTGTCACGGCAAAAAAAAGCGTGCTTAACAAACTGTTAACATAGACTTAAAGCAACGTTAACTGCCTGCCCTTACTTCTACGACACAACCCTCTATAATGGTATTCGTGACAAGATTCACATGGTTTCTCACTTTGCTGCTCGCAACCTTGTTACTGCTTTCCGGCTGCGCCGGCGATGTAAGGCAGGCGGCTGAAGGCGGTGAGGACCAGGGACAAGTCAGTAGCGGGCGAGCCATCCAGAACAAAGGCTCCGACACACTGGTGAATATTGCCCTGGCCTGGGCCGAAGCCTACCGTAACGTCAAACCTGACCTCTCGATCGCCGTGACCGGCGGCGGTAGCGGAACAGGTATCGCGGCGTTAATTAACGGCACGGTGGACATCGCCAACGCCAGCCGCGATATGAAGCCGGAAGAGATCGAAAGCGCGCAGGCCAACGGCATCGATCCTGTGGAATTTGTGGTAGCCATCGACGCCTTGGCCATCATCGTGCATCCCGACAACCCGGTCGACCGCTTGACCGTCCCCCAGATTGCAGGCATCTACACCGGACGCATCACAAATTGGGAGCAGGTCGGTGGTTGGGACGAGGACATTATCCTGCTGTCACGCGAGTCAAATTCAGGCACACACGTTTACTTCCTGGAAGAGGTGGTGCGCGGTGGAGACGACGAGAGCGAGGATATCTTCGCGCAGCAGACGCTGTTCATGCCTTCCTCCGTAGGAATCACCAGCGAAGTGCGCCGCAATCCAAATGCGATTGGATATGACGGGCTAGGATACGTCGACGAAGAACACGAAAAGATTATTACCGTGGCCGCGGACGCCGGCGAGCCTTATTGGAAACCGAGCGTGGAAACGGCAGCCAGCGGCAATTACCCCATTGCGCGACCGCTATACATGTATACTGCCGGCGAACCGACGGGCGCAATGGCCGAGTACTTGGAGTGGATCATGGGCCCTGACGGCCAGGAAATTGTGGCCGAATTGGGATTTGTGCCAATTACGGCCGAGTGATGATCGAGTCATGGAGCGCAGATTTCTTGATTGCCGTAAATAAGCGGCTAGAAACCGGCGCTCCAGCAGGAAGAAAGGAGACCAGATGGCATCAACAACCGACGCCGCCAGAAACAACGTCTGGCAACAACGCAGAGAGTGGCTCGTAGAGTCCCTCATCCGTTTCAGCGGCATCTCCACCATCCTCATCGTCGCCCTCATCTTCGTCTTCCTCGTGCGCGAAGGTCTGCCGGCTTTTTCTCAAATCGGCATTTCCGGCTTTTTCGACGCGCGCTGGTACCCCATCGAAGACCGTTTTGGACTCGTCCCCCTCATCGTGGGCACACTTCTAGTGACCATCGGCGCACTTATCATGGCCGTCCCCGTGGGCTTGACCACCGCCGTCTACCTGGGCGAGTTCGCCCCGGCCTGGCAGCGCGAAATTCTGAAACCCCTCATCGAAATCCTGGCAGGCATCCCCTCCATCGTGCTCGGGTTCCTGGGCTGGATCGCGCTCGCGCCCCTCGTGCAGCGGCTGGGCGCTCCCACCGGTCTCACCGCCTTCACGGGCTCCTTTATTCTGGCCTATATGGCGCTGCCTACCATCATCAGCATCGCCGAGGACGCCCTGTACGCCGTTCCCAAAGAATACCGCGACGGGGCCCTGGCTATTGGCGCCACAAAATGGCAGACGACGTGGCGCGTGGTCGTGCCCGCGGCGCGTTCAGGCATTGTGACGGCCATCATGCTCGGCGTTGGCCGCGCCATCGGCGAAACCATGGCCGTAATGATGGTCACGGGCAACGCCGCAAACATCCCCGCGCTGGCGCCCGACATCTTTTTCCAACCCGTGCGCACGATGACGGCGACAATCGCCGCCGAAATGGGCGAAGTAGCCCAGGGTAGCCTGCACTACAACGTGCTTTTCATCGTGGGCATGGTGCTTTTCGTCATAACCTTTATCATCAACTCCATTGCCGCCCTCGTCGTGGGTCGCAGCCAACCGCGACGCCGGGCATCCCTTTAGCCATGAACATGAACGCGCAGCAGGTCAACCGCCTCGTCACTCGCCTCGTGGGCCTCGTCGCCGCCCTGGTGGTCATCCCCATTATCATCGTCCTGCTCTACGTCACCGTGCAGGGCATCAGCGCCGTCGATTGGGAGTTCCTAACGGCACAACCGCGCGACGGCATGCGCGAAGGCGGCATCGCGCCCGCCTTGCTGGGCACCGTCTTTCTAACGATTGGTACCGCCGTTGTAACAATTCCCCTTTCGCTGGGCGCGGCCGTGTATCTGGCCGAATACGCCGGCGACAACTGGCTGACGCGCGCCGTGCGGCTGGCCATCGTCAATCTGGCGGGCGTGCCCTCCATCGTCTACGGGCTGTTTGGTCTGGGCATGTTCGTGCTCTTCTTTAATTTCGGAACCTCGCTCATCGCCGGCTCGCTGACCCTGGGCCTCATGACGCTGCCCATCGTCATCAGCACCGCGGAAGAGGCCATCGTTTCCGTTCCCCAGGAGTTTCGCATGGTCAGCCTGAGCCTGGGCGCCACCAAGTGGCAAACGATCCGCCATCAAGTACTGCCCAACGCGCTGCCCGGCATTCTGACGGGCGTCATACTGGGCCTGGGCCGCGCGGCGGGTGAGACGGCGCCCATCCTCTTTACGGTCGCCGCCTTCTACCTGCCGGAGCTTCCGCGCTCCATCTTCGACCAGACCATGGCCCTACCCTATCATCTGTTTGTTATTTCCACACAGGTGCCCGGCATGCCGCTGGAAACGCAATACGGGACCGCGCTCGTACTCCTCTTCCTGGTTCTGCTGCTGACGGCGATCGCCACGACGGTACGCACGATCATGCGGCGGCGGCGGGAGTGGTGAGGGAGCGAATGGAGATTGGAGATTGAATGTCTGTAGTAACGACTTCAGTTGTTGCCGTCCGCGGTCTGCCGTCTGCCGTCCACCGTCTAAGTAGCTGCTTATGAACAATAGCCACCACGCCACCAAGCTTCGAATCGAGAACCTGTCCTTCTATTACGGGGACGGCGCGCAGGCGCTGACGGATATTAACCTGACAATCCGGGCGCGGGAGCTGTTTGTGCTCTTTGGACCGGCGCGCGCGGGCAAGTCGACGTTATTGCGCCTGCTCAACCGGCTTTCCGATGAGCTTGAAAATGTGCGGCGTGAGGGAAACATCTACCTGGAAGGGCAGAATGTTTTCGATCCGGGAACGGACGTCATCGGGCTTCGACGCCGCGTGAGCATGGTGTTTGCCGTGCCCACACCGCTGCCTGGTTCCATACGCAGCAACATGGTCTATGGGCTGCGCATGGCGGGCATTCGCGACGATAGCGAGCTTGAGCGGCGCACGGTGCAGGCCCTGGAGCAGGCCGCCCTCTGGGACGAAGTGAAGGATCGCCTCGACGACTCTGCTTTCGCCCTCTCCGGCGGGCAGAAGCAGCGGCTGTGTCTGGCACGCAGCCTGGCCCTGGAACCGGAAGTCATTTTGCTCGACAACCCCACGTCGGGACTTGATCCCATCTCTACCAGCATTGTGGAAGAGTCGCTGGCGGAGCTGAAGGAGCAATATACGGTGGTCATGGTTCCACACAGCGTGCAACAGGCGGCGCGCGTGGCCGATCGCGCCGGATTCTTGCTCTCAGGCGAGTTGGTCGAGGTAGGCGACTCGCGCATGTTCGTCGCGCCGCAAGATGAGCGCACGGGAAATTACATTGAGGGACGGTTTGGCTGATACGTTCCTCGTGATAAGCTCAATATGAGACCTATAGCGCGCCAGGCCACTTACTTATGACGACAAAAATCGAGATTAAGAATCTAAATCTATACTACGGCGACTTCCACGCACTAAAGGACATGAACATGTTCATTGCCGCCAACCGCATCACGGCGCTCATCGGACCTTCGGGCTGTGGCAAGTCTACCTTTCTACGTGTGCTGAACCGCATGAACGACACGATTTCTGGCGTGCGTATCACGGGTGACGTGCTCCTGGACGGCGAAGACATCTACGCCCCGGACGCCGACGTCGTCAAGCTGCGCAGCCGCGTGGGCATGGTTTTCCAGCAGCCCAACCCCTTCCCACAGAGCATCTTTGATAACGTCGCATTTGGCCCTCGCGTCCTCGGTCTAAACAAGGAGCGGGATGTCTCGCAATACGTCGCCGAAAGCCTGCAACAAGTGGGCCTCTGGGGAGAGCTACAGGACGATCTGGACAAGATGGCCACCGACCTGACGCCCGGACAGCAGCAGCGACTGTGCATCGCGCGCACCATTGCCGTGCATCCTGACGTCATTCTCATGGATGAGCCCTGCTCCAAGCTGGATCCGGTAGCCACGTTACAGGTGGAGGATCTGATGCGACAGTTAGCGACGGAATATACCATTGTCATCGTGACCCACAACATGCAGCAGGCCGCGCGCGTCTCGCACAGCACAGGCTTTTTCTGGCTGGGCGAAATCGTGGAGTTTGGGGAAACGGGCCAACTATTCACGCGGCCAGAAAAGGAACTGACCGAGGCCTATATCACCGGGCGGCGGGGATAGCGAATCAGGCGGGGCGCCAGGCGACTTCGGCCGGGATAAAAGCAGAACCCCATAGCGCTTTTTGCTTTATAATGCTTCCAAAACAGTGGAGGCATCTATGATCGGAGAAAACTGGCCCATCGTGAGCGACTTGCTAGGACTGGGCGCCGAAAATGTGGCGGTGTGGCAAATGGCCCTGCGTGCTGTGATCATCTACATCGCCGCCATCGCCCTGGTACGCATTGGCGAAAAGCGCTTTTTGGGCAAATACGCGGCGCTGGACGTCATCCTGGGCTTTATGCTGGGTTCGGTGCTCAGCCGTGCCATAACGGCAAACTCGCCGTACTTTGAGACGATTCTCGGCGGCGGCCTTGGCCTCGTCCTCATGCACTGGCTGTTTGCCGTCCTCAGCTTCCACTCCGACCGATTTGGCGACATCGTTAAGGGCGGCGAGCGCATTCTTGTTCATGACGGCGATATCCAGTGGGACGCCATGCAGTCCAGCCACATCAGCAAGAAGGATCTCCTGGGCGCCGTGCGCACGTCGGCGCAGCTTGGCGATTTAGGGCGGGCCAAGGAAGTGCGTTTAGAACGAAGCGGAGACGTGAGCGTCATCGAACGTGACAGCGCGCCTCACGTCGTGAAAATCGAGGTCCGCGACGGCGTGCAGACGGTGCGCCTGGAGCTGGGTTAACCGAGCAAACGAGTGTACGGTCGTCGTCGGTCAGCTCGCGTCCGACGACGGTTTGATCGGGGGCCAATACCAGGCGTCTGCCTGGATCATACCGCGCAAGCGGCGTCGGCGGTCATCAAGGTCAGCCAGCGCTTCTTCGAATTCCTCTTCGGACACGGTGGGCACGCCCATTTCGCGCAAGGGCGCCAGTGTGGGAGGCGGCGGCGCTTCGTCGGCAGGTTCGATGAAGGCGTCGTGCAGCGTCTCCAAATAACTCTCAATCGTGGCCCGCGCGCTTTCCACCAAAGCAGTGTTGGGGCGGGTTTCGGCGGCCACGCCGAAGTGCAGCAGCGTGAGCGCCTCGTCCAGGATGGCAACGCCCATCGCCGAGGCGTGCCGGGCTTTCTCTGTATGGTAGTAGTGCAAAATGGGATACGCTTTGTGCTGCTCCGTTAGCGTAACAAGTTGCGATGCGAGGGAGCTGAGCGGTTGGTCAAGCGTGTGCAGGTCTTTGCCGTTCCATCCCGCGCGAATCAGTTGCGCGGGGGCAGTACCGAGACCGGTGACGGCGTTGGCAAAGGCCCGCTTCTGGTTTACGGCAGCGAGGAGGGAAAGCACATAGGAGACGCCCAGTGTGATGTTCAGCATGCCGCTGCCGGCAGTCAGCGCAGCCGCTATCCGCCACCTGCCCGGATGTGGGCTGAATTCGCCGTTGCCCATTGTGAACATGGCATTGGCCACGAAGTAAATGCGACCAACCCAGGTTACCGGTTCTTGGGTTTGCGTGTCAATGAGGGAATTCAGGTTTCCGGCAAAGACAAAGGTCCAGCCCGCCCACAAAAGGATCACCCAACTGAGCAATGTGAGGATGAGGATGATGGGGCCGGACAGGCTCAGCGTGCGCGAGTTCCGTCCACCCAGACGACGCAGGCCCCGCCAGACCCATGAACTCAATCGCGAGGACCATGGCCCGCCGCTGCCGTCAACCCACAGTGTGGTCCACAGAAGGTCTACGATTGCCAACAGCAGCAGAAGAATACCTAGCACAAGGAAAAATGGGGTCATACGGGGGAAGTCCTTTCCTTTTGTGTCATTTTTTCCTCCAAGACGGGATGATTTACAGGAAGTAACGGGTGGCGCAACAGCTGCCAGGCGAAGAGAGCCAGCCACGGCAAGCCCATACCTACCGGTAGCAGGAGGTACAGCCAATTCCAGGACGGCGCGGCGTCAAACACCGGCATCACGAGCCAGTAGATGTGCAACAAGTGAAAGACAAAGACGAGGCCGGCGACGGTGGAAAGAAACCGCAGACGGCGTTTGATCGGTCGCACGGCGAGCAACATGACGGGAAGGGCCAAAGACGTGAGCGCCATTGTCACGACAACCCACAGCCAGTTACCCTCGGTGCGCCGCAGATACCACACAACTTCCACGGGAATATTGGCGCTCCAGATGACGACGAATTGCATCAGGGCCAGATAGAACCAGCCCAGGATTGTGGCCAGAAAAACGTCGCCCATGTCGTTAATCGTCTGGCCCTTCAGCACACCGTGCATGCCCGTTGTGCGCCGCGCGCCCTGCAACAGGCCAAGGACCAAGATGGCCAATGCCAGGCTGCCCAGCGCGTGCCGTGCGATGGCCAGCCAGCCAAAGACCGAGGAAAACCAATCCGGCTCGAGGGACATAAGCCAATCAAAAGCGGCGAACGTTGCGGTGAACACGAATAGCATCAGACCGACGGCACTCCAGCGCACCCGATTTTGCCACACGTCCTCGTCCAGATAAGGCTCATGGTCGCTGCGGTAAGACCAGCGCGTCAAGATCAGCGCCAGCGCGATCCACACGGCAAAGTAGATGGCAGCACGGACAATGAAGAATGGCGCGTTGAGATAGCTACTCTGCGGCAGGAAGAGAACCTCTTCGCCGGCTGCTTGTGAAGCGGTCCACGGATACAGCGCCGGCAGATTCAGGAGAACCGGCAAGAACAACAGTGCCATGAGTGGCGCGGTTCGCGCACCGGCTTCAAAAACCCGCTGCAACGCAAAGCCCCACTTTCCGCCCGTCATATTGTGCAAAAGCAACCAACCGAGGCACCCCAGCGAAAGGCCGGACCAGAAGAGGAAAGCCACGAGATAGGCGGCGAAAAACCGCTGCGGCGCAACCAGGTAGCCGGCGACTAGGGCCACAACCCCCGCGACGGCGGCGATCAGCAGTACAATCCGCACCCTACGCCATTGGTCATCAGTTACCATCGTTGTTATCCAGAATTTGGCATCGAATTAATACGAATTAATCTCTAGTAATTCGTGAAAATTCGCGCCCATTTGATGCAATTATCTCTATCCATCTTCTTCCCGACTTTCCTGCAGCCGGCGGATGTGGGCGATGATGGCCCAGCGGTCGGCGGGTTCTACCTGCGGCGCGTAGCTATACATATGGCCAAAGCCATTGGTGATCACGTCGAAGAAGTGGCCATCAGGCGCGTCGCGCAGCCGTTCCTCGTGAAATGACGGCGGCTGTGGGTAGCCGCGCTGCACGACGGCGCCGTTACCCGTCCCCACCGCGTCGTGGCACGGCGCGCAGAAAATGTCAAACTGCTGCGCCCCACGTTCGAGCAGGGCCTCGTCCACCTCGACCGGCATCTCCTCTACCGGCTCGCCGTCCGCTAGTCCCGTCTCCATTGGACCTAACTCAACCGCGTCCTGTCGCGAAACCACCCCATCCAACCCCGGCCGCGCCGACTGCTCGTAGCGGAACATGTCGTTAGCCTCCAATGGTTCCACCCGCGGCTGCTCCGCCATGTCGACGGACGTGCAGGCGGCGAGGAGGAGAAGGAGCAGACCGCAGACGGCGGACCGCAGACGGCAACAGCTACCAATCTCCAATCTCCAATCTCTAATCCCCAATCTCCAGTCTCTAATCCCTAACCTCCATCACCAACACCGCTCCCTGCTCCTGCAAGAACCGCTTCGTTGCCTCATAATCAAACTGCTCGTCCTCGGCGTCGATGCCCAGGAAGAAACGGTCGCGGGTGGCGAGGTCGAAGCGCGGCGTGTTGAGCAGGGCGCGGTTACCGGCCGGCAGCCCGTTCAGCAGCAACATCGTGACAAATGTGGCCACTGCGCCAACCAGAATCATGATTTCGAAGGCCACGGGAATGAACACAGGCCAGCTGTTGAGCGGGCGCCCCCCCACGTTCAGCGGGTAGGCCAGCACAGACGTCGCGTACTGCAGGCCAAAACCTAGCGCCAGGCCGATGCCCAGCACGACGATTAAGATGACGTTGATACGATAGCGCGCCTGAAACCCGAGCGCCTCCGCCAAGCCATCGACGGGAAACGGTGTGTAGGCATCCATGCGCCGGTAACCGGCCGTGTGCGCGGCGCGCGCGGCCGCCAGCAACTCGTCGTCGTCGGCGAATTCGCCCAGTAGACCGTGGAACAGCCGCGGATGCTCGACGGGCGTGCTTTCCTGGCTCATCTCAGTCACTACCGTTTTCCTCCTCCGCAATCAGCTCGCGCACCTCGGAAATAGAGATGACAGGCAATAAGCGGATAAAGAGAAACATAAACGTAAAGAAAAACCCCAGACTGCCCACAAACAAGGCGCCGTCCCAGAACGTGGGCCAGTATAAGCCCCAGGAAGAGGGCAGAAAATCGCGCGCCAGGCTGGCCGAAACGATGACAAAACGCTCCAACCACATGCCGCCCAGGACCACAAGGGAAATAAAGAAGAGAGCCATCTTGTTGCTGCGCACGCGGCGCGACCAGAGCAGCTGCGGCACCAGGACGTTGGCCACGATCATGCCGAAATACATCCAGCCGTGCGGGCCCAGCAGGCGGTCTAACACCAGAAACTCCTCGTAGACGTCGTCCGTGTACCAGCCGCCAAAAAGCTCCAGCAGGTAGCCAAATGCCAGAAGCAGACTGCCGCCCAAAAGGAATCGCGCCAGGTTATCCAGGTGCCGGTCGGTGATAAACGCTTCCAGGCGATAGTAATCACGCAGGGGGATGGTCAGGGCCAGCACCATGGCGAAGCCCGAAAAGATGGCGCCCACGACAAAGAAAGGCGGCGAAATCGTGGCGTGCCAGCCGGGCACCACCGTGTAGGCAAAGATATCGACGATGCTGTGCACAGAAATGACCAGAGGGGCGATGAGCGCCGCCATCAAGTATTGGGCCATTTCATAGCGGCGCCAGTGAAAGGCGGAACCGACCCAACCAAAGGACAGCGCGCCATAGATGCGGCGACGCCACCTGCCCGTGGCGCGGTCGCGCAATGTTGCCAGGTCCGGAATCAGGCCCATGTACCAGAAGAGCAGCGAAACGACGAAGTAGTTGAGTATGGCGATCAGATCCCAGATTAGCGGACTGCGGAACTGGGGCCACAGGCCCATGCTATTGGGATAAGGGAGCATATAGAAGAAGAGCCAGGGGCGGCCCAGGTGAATGAGTGGAAGCAGCGCGGCGTTGACCAGCGCCACCAGGGTGACCGCTTCGGCGAAGCGATTGATAGACGTGCGCCAGCGCGCGCGCATCAGCAACAAGACGGCGGAGATGAACGTGCCCGCGTGGCCAATGCCGATCCACCACACAAAGGTGACGATGGGAAATCCCCAGCCGACGGGAATGTTGAGTCCCCAGATGCCCGGACCCTGCAACAAGAGGACCACAAGCATAAGACCATAAGCACCGAACATGAGTAGCGCCAGCGCCATGCCCACGTACCAGCCCCAAGGCGTGCGCCGCTCCAAAACGCGAGAACTGATATGGTCGGTGACCGAGGCGTAGGTCTGCCGCGGTTCGACAAGTGGGGTTTCGTGTTCAACTTCCATAGGTAACCGACGGCGGACGGCGGACGGCGGACGACAGTAAATCAGTTGCGGTCTGCGGTCCTAGCGACCTATGGTAGCGGTCTGCGGTCGTCATTCGATCTCCTCATTCACATTTATCAGCCGCGCCAAATACGTCGTGCGCGGTTGTGTTCCCAGTTCCGCGAGCAGCGCATAATCGTGCGGCAGCGCTTTGCGTTGGGACACCTGCGCCTGCGGATCGTTGATGTCGCCAAAGACGATGGCGCCGGCGGGGCACGCCTCCTGGCACGCGGTTTGCACGTCGCCGTCCGCGATGGCCCGCCCCTCGTCGCGGGCCGTGCTGCGCGCTTCCTGGATCCGTTGCACGCAATAGGTGCACTTCTCCATGACGCCGCGCTCGCGCACCGTGACGTCCGGATTGTAGGCCAGGCTGATCAACTCATCGTCTGTAGCGTAGTCCAAAAAGTTGAAGCGGCGCACCTTGTAGGGGCAATTATTGGAGCAGTAGCGCGTGCCGATGCATCGACTGTAGGTCATCTCATTAAGCCCTTCCGCACTGTGCGTGGTCGCCGCCACGGGGCACACCGGCTCGCAGGGCGCTTTTTCGCAGTGCATGCAGGGCACAGGCTGGTGGAATACGCGCGGCGCGTCCAGGTCATCTCCGGCGAAATAATCGTCGACGCGCAACCAGTGCATCTCGCGGCCGTTAATCACTTCTTCGCGACCCACCACGGGGATATTGTTTTCCGCCTGGCAGGCCACCACGCAGGCCTGGCAACCGATGCACGTGTTGAGGTTAATGCTCATGCCCCAGGCGTAACCATCGTAGGTGAACTCTGGGTAAAATGAAGGCGGCGGCTCATCGTCCGCGCCATGACCAAGCGTCCGGTCATCGCGAAACTCGCCCAAGGTGGCCACCCGAACAAGGTCGCGCCCTTCCATGCTGTGGTGGTTCTGTGTCGTAGCCAGCCTCACGCGCTCTCCCGTCTTTTCGATGTGGGTGATTGGCGCGGTCCAAACGTCTCCCGCGGCAAGTGTGTCAAAGATACCAACGCCAACTTGCTGCCCCACACTGCCCGCCACTTCGCGCCCGTAACCGGCGTGCACCGTCACGCAACGCGCCGCCTGACCCGGCAGCACAAAGACGGGCGCCAGGAGCTCGCGCGGCTCGCCGCCGGCGCCGGCCATTTGCAAGCGCACCACGTCGCCCTGTACCAGCTCTAGCTCTTCCGCCAGCGCCGGGCTAACCAGTGCGGCGTTGCCCCAGGTGATTTTTGTGATAGGACGCGGCAGCTCCTGCAGCCAGGCGTTGTTGGCGAAACGGCCGTCCCACAGGCTGTGGTCCGGTCGCAACGTGGCAATCAGGGCGCCGTCTTCCGACGAACCGCTGCCCTCGGGTTATGCAGCTGGATCGAAATCCGATACCAGCGCCACATCTTGCGCCTGGAATGCCGACTGGGGCACAACTCCCTCGTGCAGCGCCCTACGCCAAAAGGCCTCGAACGCCTCGCCGTCCTCTTCCACCTGCGCCTGCCACGTGCGACGCACGATGTCCAGCGGTTCCCTGGCCTGGGCCTCGCCGCCCAACGCTATGGCCAACAGCTCGTGGGCCGAGCGTACGTCAAACAGCGGTTCGATGAGCGGCTGCATGACGGTCGCCGTGCCGTCGTAGGCTCGCGCGTCGCTCCACGTCTCCAAATAGTGCGTCTGTGGCAGGCGCCACTGACAGAGCGCCGACGTTTCGTTGCGGTCGTAGCCGAGGTGTGCCGTGAACGGAACCCGCGCCAGCGCCGAGGCGAACGGGACATCCGGCGGCGCGGTATAGGCCGGATCGCCCTCGACGATCAGGAGCGCGTCCACTTCGCCAGCGTCCATCTCCTGTACCAGGACACGCAAGTCATTTTGCTGGGGCGCTACGCGCGCGGGCACCGCTTCGATGTACGTAACCGTCGAGCCCGCGCCTCCCAGCGCCTCATTCATGGCGTAGGCCAGGGCGTGCACCTGCGGCGGTTGGCCCATGCCCGCCAGCACCAGCGCCCCCTCGCCGGCATCCTGTAGGTCGGCGGCGATCGTTGCGGCAATGGCCTCCAGTTCGCTCGCCTGCTCCGCCACCGTGTCTAAGCCCAGCTCCCGCGCCACAAGGCGTGCCAGAGTCTCCACGTCAGACGGATGCAAAGGCCAATGGTGGTCGGCCATACTGCTGGTCAGCGTGGGCGTGGGCGACACGGCGTACAGGCGGTTCATAGATTGCACGTCAGGATCGGTGAGCGCGCGTCGCCGGCTAAAGTCACGCGCATAGCGCAACCGTCCGGGCAACGTAAACAAGAAGTCGGCGTCCAGCGAGAGAATGACTGCGGCGGCGTCAAAGTGGTAGACGGGCTGTACAGGCGCCCCGAAGGCCAGGCGCGCGCCCTCGTAAGCGTTATCCCAGTTGAAAGGCTCGTTCTGCAGCCAGCGCGCCCTGGGGAAAGCCTGCAGGACCTGCTCGATCTGTCGCGCCAGCGTCGGCGAGGTGACCGTCGTCGTCAGCAGACGGAGGCGACCTTCGCTCTGACGTAACGCGTCCTGTAAGGCCCTTTCGAACTGGCCCCAGCTCGCCGGCTCGCCGTCCAGCAAAGGCCGGCGCGCGCGTTCGGGATCGTACAATGAGAGGATCGATGCCTGGGCGAAGGCGTCGCTGGCGCCCAGGCTGGACGGGTGCAGCTCGTTACCCGCCACGCGCGTGGGCCGACCCTCATGACTTTCGGCCAGCAGGCCTTCGCCGTAACCGCCAAGCAGGTGGGCCGTAGCAAAAAAGCGCGACTGGCCCGGCGTAAAGTCCGCCGGCTCATCGACGTAGGGCAAAATGCGCTCGGCCGGCTGGCCCACGCAGGCCGTCAGCCCTGCAAGGCCCAGAGACGCGGCAGCCAGCTGTAGGAACCGCCTCCTGGTGATGGGATCACGCATGAATTCCGCGCCTTGTTCAAATTCGCGCGGTAGGTGACGGCGAAACACCTCGTCCTGCGCCAGCTCCTCCAGGCTGCGCCACATTTTCTCTGCGCCGTCATCCCTCTTCAGACGCTCGCGGATAGCTTGCCAGTCGATGTGCTTGTCAGACTGGGTCATAAGATTTCTACTACGACCGCAGACCTGACAGGTTTGCGAAACCTGTCAGGTCTTGTATCGGCAAACGCATAAACTAGTAGTGACATAAAGAACAGTCCGTAAGGATTTCTAGGCGAATATCATGCTCATCAATGCGCGCGGCGCCCTGTTGCCGCTGGTCCGGCGGCGGCGTCCAGGTGGCATCAAACACGGCTTCTAGCGGGCGCAGGTGTGGCGCGGGATCGCGGTGACAGTCCAGGCACCAGCTCATTGTCATGGCAACCGGCTGTTCGACGACGCGCATCTCGTCAACGCGCCCGTGGCACTGGTCGCAGCCCACGCCCACGTTGACGTGCGCCGCGTGGTCAAAGTGTACGCTGTCGTGTAGATCCACCACGCGCACCCAGGGAAGCGGCGCGTCATACTGCCAGCTGAGGCGCACGGGCGCCAACGCCGACAGCTCCTCGAACACTTCCCCGTGGCACGTCATGCACGTGCGCGTGGAGGGCATACCGGCAAAGGTGGATTCTGTGACGCCAGTGTGGCAGTAGCGGCAATCGAGGTCCAACTCGCCGGCGTGCAATTCGTGACTGAAGGCCACCGGCTGCGCCGAGAGCGGGTCGCCGGTGTCGGGCAGGCCCTCCCCCAGCGTATAGAGATAGGCGGCGATGTCGCGCGCATCGCCTTCTGTGATGCCCATGTCAGGCATCGCCGTATCTTCGTCAAGGGCAGGCGGATCCATGAGCCAGGCCACGAGATTGTCCGGTTCATTGGGCAGCCGTCCGGCGATGTAGGCGCGCTCGGACCAGCTGTTGAGCGGCGGACCCACCAGGGCGTCGGCGCCGGCAATGCCCGGAATCGTGTGGCAGGCGGGGCAGCCGTAAGCCACAATCTTGTCCCGCCCCAGGTCCGCGTCTCCCAGCGCAAGCGCCCACATATCGACGTCTTCCTCGTCCTGTGCACATGCGACCAGCGAGGCAAGGGTCAGCAACAACGCTGCAAAGGCCAGCGCCCGGGCAAGCGTGCCAGATTGAGAACGAGAGCGATTGCCAGACATAGTGCGCCAGGTGTCGGTTGGTGAGCTTCAACAATCTTAGGGCGCGACTCACGATGGCGCCTAGTACCTAAGTCCTATTCGATATGGTACGTAGATAATATCCTTCAACGGAGAAGCCGCCACGAATTGCACGGATTTTGCCGATTATTTCAATTCTCAAGCATGTCGCCACAAAGAAAACGACTTTTTTTGTAGGCTTGACAGAGCCTGTAGAATGTATTCAGGGTCAGTTGCCAGTTGAAGAAGCATCTGGGAGGTTCACCATGCGTACACCTATAGAAGTCGCGGGAATTCACCATTTCACGCTCACGGTCACCGACGTCGCGCGCAGTATTGATTTCTACACGAATTTACTCGGGTTCCAGGTGGCCGTGGACCTGGGCGAGCGCAAGATCTTGGCCAACGGTAACATGCTGCTCGTTGTGGGTCCGCCGCCGGATCCGGCCCACGCCATCACCGACGATCGTTTCAACGAAAACCGTGTGGGGCTGGACCACGTTAGTTTCGGCGTGGAAAACCGCGCCCGGCTCGAGGACGCCGTTGAAATGTTCGACAACAACGGCGTTTCGCACGGCGAAATAAAAGACCTGGGCGCGGATCTAGGCATCTACGTCCTCGCCTTCCGCGATCCGGACAACATCCAGCTAGAGCTAACGGCGCCCTACGGATAGGGCCACCCGACGGCCGATTTCTGCTAACCTTTACACAATTGCGTCCTGTGGCGACGTGGGACGCACTTTGACGATCTGACCTTTCTGGTGGTCAAGGCGGAGGTATAAGCGATGAGTCCCGTAAAGATGTCGCGGCTAGAATCGACGGTGCGTTTGGTGCTGGCCTTCAACGAGGCCTTTAACCGCCATGACGTCGAGGGCATGATGCAGCTGATGAGCGACGACTGCCGCTTCGAGAACACGGAACCTGCGCCCGACGGCGCGGTCTACGAGGGGAAAGAACCCATCACCCGCTTCTGGCACGAATTCTTCCGCCAATCGCCCCAAGCGCACATCGAGATCGAGGAGATTTTTGGTCTGGGCAAACGGTGCGTGATGCGCTGGCGCTATGAGTGGGTGGACTCGGAAGGCGAGCCGGGACACGTGCGCGGGGTGGATATCTATCGCGTGCAGGACGGCCTGATCCGCGAGAAATTGTCATATGTGAAGGGTTAAGGAAATCGAGGCACCGACGCGGCTAGTGCTCTACTAAGGTAGCTTTGACGAACGCCAGACATCCGATTTCTCGGAGAAATCGGATGTCTCCATTACACAAGAGATGTTTGTTGAAGCACGAATCACGCGTTCTACTCGCCAGAGCTAGATAACCCCCTCCTCCCGCAACCGCTCCCTCTCCTCCGCCGACAACCCCAACCACTCACCGTACACTTCCTCATTGTTCGCGCCCAGGTCGGGACCCAGTGAGCGAATGTCGCCGGGCGTGTGCGACAGTTTGGGTAGAATTCCGGCGACGGCCAGCTCTCCGAAGCGCGGATCGTCGTGCAACATAATGTTCTCCCGCCCCTGAACGTGCTCATCGGCAAAGATGCCGGCGATGGAATTGACTATCGAGGCGGGCACTTTGGCCAGGTCCATGATGCGCACGATCTTCTCGGCGTTATGGCGGCGCGTCCATTATTCCAGGATTTCGTAGAGAGGATCGGGGTTGGCGACGCGATCGTCGGTCATGCGGAAGCGCTCGTCGTGGATCAGATCTTCTCGATCAATGGCGCGCGCCAGGTGCTCCCACAACCACTGGGAGATGACACCGCCACTTTTTCCGAGCGTTCATTGAGAGGTTGCCTGGGCCGTGCCTGCGAGCCGGCCCCGGTGGCGCCGCTCTATTCGGCCGATTCCACGGTGAGCAAGACCGGGAATGAGACAGAATCTTCGGGCGTGCCGAAGTCTGGAGGGCCGAGCGGTGGATCGCCACACATGTGGAAGCCGTCGACGATGGGTCGTTCGACGACGGCATCGAACCAGACCGTGTAAAGACCCGGGTCGAGATCAAGCTCGTCGGG
This sequence comes from uncultured Ardenticatenaceae bacterium, assembly GCA_964432035.1. Lineage (GTDB taxonomy): Bacteria > Chloroflexota > Anaerolineae > Promineifilales > Promineifilaceae > JAAYYY01. The sequence goes on along the minus strand of CAYSMQ010000055.1, from coordinate 738 downwards.
CGAGTATTCCCAACGAGCGATTGCTATCGTGGGCATGGGGCACTCTTCCCGGCCAAAGAGCGCGGGGTCCGTTTTTTGGATCGGTCCCCAGTCGCCGAGTTCATCTTGGACGACCGGGTTGCCAGCAGCGTCGAAGATAGACACCTCGATGTGGAATCCCTGAATCCAGTTTTGTAGAAGACCGGGTGTGGCCCCGAGGAAGTTGGAGTAGAAGCAAAGGGTCTCGCCCTCTTCAATCGTGTGCGCGAACCCCAGACCAAACCAGAAGTGGCACTCCTCCTCCGGGTGGGCCGACGCGCCGGGAGCTACCAGCACGATGGCTGCCACAAGTATCAGAGCGGCTAACAGTAACACTTTCTTATTGCGTAACATCAATATCTCCTTATTCATTCGTCTTGAAGAAGTCCCTTCACTCCTCTGCCTCCACCAGATCCTTCAATGTCTCTAGATCGGCTGCCGTCTGCCGGGCCAGGATGCGGCGGACCAGCGGTTCTGCCAGACGGATGAACCCTCCAACGTCGGCTTTGACTTCGTGTGTGACGCGGGTGCCGGCGCCGTTTGGTTCGCAAGTGAATCGCATGGTTGCGGGAAAGGAGCCCGAAGAGGTGCTTGCGACGAGAAAACGACCTTCTTCGTAATTCTCGACTTCGAGGACCGCCTCAACATCGCGGCCTGCGGCATGTGACTTATAGCGATATGTGGCTCCTTTCCCGAAAGGTTGGTCACCCAGTTTCTCCG
>CAYSMQ010000054.1:0-17262 GCA_964432035.1 uncultured Ardenticatenaceae bacterium | reverse complement strand
CGGACCTTTCTCCCAAATCAGCGTCGCCAGCCGTGCAATATCGTCAAAAGGCAGTCGCTTCGTCAGGTGCAACGTCGCCTGCAACAGATCTACGATGTCCGGACGGAACCGTTTATCCTTGCTGCGCACAAACGGCGTTTCCAGAAACTCGTCCACCAGCTCGTTCCAAATATCCTTCACCTTCTCCGATTCTGCGTCGTCCAATCCGCTCCCCTTCAGCAAGCTATCCACCCACAACGGCACCATGACCGACGGCCGCACGTTGGCCAATTCATTTAGCCCGTCCAGGAACGGCCCCGGCAGGTGGTCCATGCGCCAGCGCACCTCGTGCGGAAAGCGGTTGATCAGGTCCACGACGATGGCGTCGCCCAGCGTTGCCGCGTTGCGCCCTTCCTCCTCAATGTAATTGAACGGGTCGTAAATATCTCCATGGCGCGCGAACAACCGGTGCTGCGCGTAAGTCTTCATCAGCGCCCCTGACTCGGCCGGATCATGGGCAAAAGGTTCCGGCCCGTGACAGAGGCCCATCGTCTCGCAAATCTTCTGCCGCATGGCGTCGTATGCCGCGCCGGGCAAATGGTAGTACCAGTCGTGGTTGCCCGTCACGTAGTAAATGTTTACCGGCACCGCAATGCGATCGCCCAGCGGATCATCTGGATCCGCCGGCGCCGTAATGCCCTGCTCCTCGCTAAACGCCCTCAGCCATGCCAGCGACTCCGCGTTAGATTCCAAAATCTTGTTCGTAATGCGCTCAATTTTCGCCGCAAAACGTGGCTCCTCCCAGCTATCCCAGGGCCGCACCATACCATCTTCATCAGCGCCTCCGTCGCTCCAGCGCGTCGAGCGCACCACGTCAAAAACGTCGCCCAGCAACACCAGGTCCATTGCCGCGATCGGCTCGTAACGCCCGTCGGCCCGGTGCGAGGCGTCCAACGCCAGCTCCGTGAGCCGGTCCCGAAAATCCTCAAAGGCCCCCGCGCCAATCGTCGTGCCCGTCGTGCCGTCCGTCAGGTGTAAATCGCTAATTATTACAAGCATGGACCAAACCTCCCTAGACTGGAATAAGGACAGTATAAACTTGTCTGCCCGCTAGTTCAATAAACGCGTACGCCGGTAAATTTCCTCTTTGTAGAGCCGCGCCCAGTGGAACATCGTCCCCGGTTGCTGTGTTTTTCCCGGCCGGTTTGTGTCCAACGCATTAGCACGTAAAATGATGTCAGACTATCTTCATCGACTAAACAGTTTCCTATGACCACCATAACGGATACGCGCGCTTCCCTCGATAAATTGCATCCATCCCACCTGATCCCCTTCCACATCATGCTCAAACCGCGCGGTTCCATCTGCAACCTGGACTGCAAATACTGCTACTTCCTCTCTAAAGAGCGGCTCTATCCCGGCAGCCAGTTCCGCATGGACACGGAACTGCTCGAAACCTACACGCGCCAGTACATCGAGGCTCAGCCCGGACCCCAAATAACCTTCGCCTGGCAGGGTGGGGAGCCTACGCTCATGGGCCTCGACTTCTTCCGCCAGGCCGTCGCTTTCCAGCAAAAGTACGCGCGCCCCGGCGTCAAAATCGGCAATAGCCTGCAGACCAACGGCGTGCTCCTGGACGCCGAGTGGTGCCGCTTCCTCAAAGAGAACGGCTTCCTCGTCGGAATCAGCATCGACGGCCCACGCGACCTGCACGACGCCTATCGTGTGGACAAAGGCGGCGCGCCTACCTTCGACCGCGTCATGCGTGGCCTGCGCCTGCTGCAAGAACACGACGTCGACTTCAACGTGCTCACCACCGTACACGCCGCCAACGCCGCGCACCCCCTGCGCGTCTACCGTTTTCTGCGCGACGAAGTAAAAACCCAGTTCATGCAGTTCATCCCCATCGTCGAGCGGGACAACGATACCGGCTTCCAGGAAGGCCACCGCGTCACCGGTCGCTCCGTGCAGGCGCGACAATACGGCGATTTCCTCGTCGCCATCTTCGACGAGTGGGTGCGCCGCGACGTGGGACGCGTCTTCGTGCAAATCTTCGACGTGGCCCTGGCGGCCTGGACCGGTCAAGAACCGGCCCTCTGCATCTTCCGCGAAACCTGCGGCGACGCCCTGGCTATGGAGCACAACGGCGACCTCTATAGCTGTGACCACTACGTCGAACCGGACTATCTGCTGGGCAACATTCAGGACAAGGAAATTATCGAGCTCGTTCCTTCCGAGCCACAGCGCCAATTCGGCCAGGCCAAGCGTGACACGCTTCCCGAATACTGCCGCCAATGCGACGTGCGCTTCGTGTGCAACGGCGGCTGTCCCAAAAACCGCTTCATCGAAACTCCGGACGGCGAATCGGGCCTCAACTACCTCTGCGCCGGCTACAAGGCCTTCTTCCGCCACATCGACCCCGCCATGGAGTTCATGGCCCGTGAGCTGCGCCACCGGCGTCCGCCGGCAAACGTCATGCTGCATATGGCCCGGCGGGACGCCCAGTTCAAGCAGCAGCTGGCGCAAACCGGCCGCAATGACCCCTGTCCCTGCGGCAGCGGGCGCAAGCTAAAACAGTGCCACGGACACCCCTCGCGTCGCGGCAATCCTTTCGCATAGTACGACGCTAGCCGATAGCCCCCATGGCTCGCAACTGCTCGATGCGCTCCACGTCATATCCCAACCGCTCGCGCAACACGTCTTCCGTGTGCTGGCCCAAAGAGGGTGGGGGGGTGCGAATCAAGGGCGGCGTCACACTCATCTTCGGCGCGGGTCCCACCAACCGCAGCTCGTCGCCGTGCGCGCCCGTCACCGTCTGCACCATGTTGCGCGCCACACTTTGTTCATTTTCCAGCGCCGCCGGCACGTCGTTCACCGGCCCGCAAGGCACGCCGGCATCCAGCAGCGCCTCGATCCACGCCTCCGTCGACCGCGTGCTGAACTGCTCTTGCAACAGAGCCACCAACGCCTCCCGGTTCTCCACGCGCGCCGCGTTGCTCTCAAAGCGTTCGTCCCCGGCCCACGCCGGGCGACCCACAACCTGGCACAGCGCCGCAAACTGACCGTCGTTACCCACCGCCACCATCATGCGCCCCTCTGCTGTAGCAAAGACCTGATAAGGCACGATCGTAGCGTGCGCGTTGCCGTAGCGCCCCGGCGTTTCCCCCGTCATCAGATAGCTGCTCGCCACGTTCGCCAGCCAGCTCAACTGCGCGTCGAAGAGCGCGATATCGACGAACTGCCCTTCGCCGCTGCGCTGCCGGTATTGCAAGGCCGCCAGGATAGAAATGACGGCATACAAACCGGCTGTGATATCCACAATGGCCACGCCCACCTTGAACGGCTCGCCGTCCGCCGGGCCCGTGATGCTCATCAGCCCCCCTTGCGCCTGGATCACCGTGTCATAGCCCGGCCGCTTCGCATAGGGCCCATTCTGTCCATAGCCCGTAATGGCGCAATAGACCAGACCCGCATTCAGCTCCCGCAGCGCCTCATAGCCCAATCCCAGCCGCTCCATCGTGCCCACCTTGAAATTTTCCACCAGCACGTCCGCCTGCCGCGCCAGGTCGCGCAGCACCTCACGCCCTTCCGGCGTCTTTAAATTCAGCGTCACGCTGCGCTTATTGCGATTCACCGACTGGTAATAAGCGCTCTCGCCGTGCTCGTCGAAAGGTGGCCCCCACCGCCGCGTATCATCCCCGCGTCCCGGCTGCTCAATTTTTATAATCTCCGCCCCAAAATCCCCCATAATCATCGTGCCGTACGGCCCCGCCAGCACGCGAGTGAGGTCCAGGACGGTTATTCCGGAGAGGGCTGCCGGCGTCATGTAGAACTCACTCCTTTACATTTGGCGCATGAGCCATGTAGCTCCAGCTTGTACACTGTCTTGCCGTCGATCATAAGTAAGTTGACCGCATGGAAAAAAGCAATTTACACACGGCTCCCTTAGAGATATTAGCATGTACTAACCCAGAATGTGAATTATACGGCAAGCGGTATCAGGACAATCTGCGCGTGCGCAAGGTTTATGGCCGTGGCCAGATCCGCTATCCGCGCTGTGCAGCATGTAAGGAGGAATTCAGTGAACGCAAAGATACAGCGTTGTGCAATTACAAGATAGATGAAGAACAGGACGTTGGCCTTCTCGCGCCATCTTACCGCAAAGCTGGCGGATGCCCATCGGCATCAAATTAGCTTTGGCAGAGTACTAGAACGATATGAGATTATCTTCCGTTATTGCCTCACTCTTATTCGGGACTTTCAGTCCCGCATGGTCGGGATTCTCGTCTCTAGTCTGTGTCCAGTCTCTTTCTATATAGTGGGATAACGAAGCTTCGTTGGCATTGACCTCTTCGTCGCCTGTATCGGTGCGGTGGAGGGGTAGCACGCTCCGTTCCTGAACAAAGGGCGAATCCTAAGGCGCGGTCGCTCTTTCTTTTTTTTACTATTGACCCGCGCATTGACCGCAGCCCACACCGGTACAACGTCCGGTCACTGCGCAACAACTTGTCGCTTTTATTAAGCTTTGGAGAGTATGAAATCATGACTGACATTACCCTTTCTACCATGGGGCGCCCGCGTAAGATTGCTTTTTACCTTGTCGTCGGCCTATTCTGCCTGATGATTGTCGTTTTCACGTCATGGCTATTGCCCGTCCTCGTCACCGGCTGGTTCAATCCCAGCCTCTTTGGCATCCACCAGCTGCATGAGATGAACAATGCCGCTCTAAATGTGGTCGTCCTGGCAGGTATGGCGCTGCAACTGCACCGTCCAGAACGCAAAGTGGGCGGGATGCTTATGGTGCTTCTGCTCGTCGGAACGATCTTTATCATCAACACGGCGGCAGGTACAGACCCGATGCAGATTTTGCCCTTCGTGCTGTTTCCTCTGGTGGCGGCGCTGCTACACCCGAAGCGCGGAGAGATGCTGCGCTTGGGGGGCATTGGGCAACCTATCCTCCTGGCGTTGGTGGCTGTGGTGGCGGCGCCGCTGCTCCTCTACGCCGTGAATCAGATTAACCTGCAACTGGCGGCGCCGGCAGGAGATACCCATGCCCAATTCAACCATTACCTCACGATGGCGGGCCTGGCGATTGCCATAGTGCTCGTGGGACTTTTGGCGAGCTTCAAGATAACCGGCTGGTCGATTCCCGCCTGGGGCGCCGGCTTCTTACTCCTTTACCTGGGGCTTGCTTCGGTGGTGTTTCCCGGACAGGCTTCCAGTTTGGGCGTGCTGTGGGGCGCCCTGGCCATCCTGACTGGTCTGGCCTTTTTCGCGGCCGCGGTGTGGTCGCGGGGCAAGCAGAGACGAACGAAATGACGTTGCATGGCGGAGCGTGCACGATTCATGGCGAGCATCGCCCAGGTGCTCTTTCTGAGTTGGGTGGCCATCGTCGCCTTTCTCCGCATCGTTCGCCCCGACCTGTCGCCGTTGCGTGAGCATGTCAGCAATTATGCCATCGGCTCCTTTGGTTTCCTGATGAGCGGCGCGTTTATCGCCTGGTCGCTGGGACTGGCAGTGCTGGTGATCGCCCTCTTTCTAGATCCACCACTCAGGCCAAGGCCCTGGGGGAGCCTGCTACTCCTTGCCATCTGTTCTGTTTTGATGTTTCTGGTGGGTTTGTTCCGAACGGACCCGACCGATGAAATTGTCACGACGGCGGGCGGCATACACGTCCTGGCTTCGTTTCTATTCTTCCTCTTGCAGATGACAGCAATGCTACTGCTTTCCATTCGCTTGCGGCGCGAAGGCTTGCTCGAGGGCGGGTACCAGGCGTTGTTCTGGCTTGCTATTGTCGCGCCCATCAGCTTCGTCCTGATGATGGGAATCTTCGGCGATGCGGGGCTGACCGGCTTGGGGCAGAGGATATTCGCTTCTATCTTAATCTGTTGGCTGGTGCTGTTTGCCCACGGCATGCAAAAAGCGACCCTTGGCCAAGCTGTGTCCGTTTCCGGGTCCCCGGCGCCATCACAGCAAAGCCCGTAGCGCTCTTGTCACAGAGACCCGGGGCGCTGCCGCCGCTCTCCTTGGCAAGCCCGGTCTTCAGAGAAATTGCCACAGCAGGGAAGGCGCCCTCGCTGCTGTGGTTGTAAGGCATCACCAACTCCAATGCCTAGACGCGCGCAGCGCCAGTGGTGGCTCCACTGGAGTTTTCATCGGCCATTGGTGTAGAATAAAGTTACGTCGTGTAACCGGTGTGGTAGGAAAAGGAAGATGGTGGCGGTTTTGAAGGGCCTGGGCTTCGCCCGTATTAACGTGCTGGGCATGCTGACGTGGGCCGGGCAGGCTTTATTTGCCGGCTTGTTTCTTGCCGCCTGGGCCTATCTACTTTCCCTTGAGCTTGCGTCCGCGGCAATCAACCTCGCCGAGCCGGTCAAGGCGCTGGTGCTGGCCGGGATACCCTTTGCCTTAGGGAGGCTCATCAAGCGGCGGCATCCGGGTCACGCGATCGCAACCCTATTCTTTATTATGGCCTATGCTGCCGCCCTGGCCGTCATCGTCGAAGGCGTCGGCCGCTTTAGCGCCGCCAATCCCACGCGCTTCTCGCCATGGGTGAACACCGTCACGCTTACCATCGGCCACTTTCTGTGGATGCCGGGCGTGTATGTGCCGCTCTTCATCATGCCCCTCTATTTCCCCAACGGCCAGCTGCTGTCGCCACGCTGGCGCTTTCTGGTATGGCTGCTGATCTCTTTTCAGGTATGGTATGCCGTTGCCGTGATCCTTCGCCCGTGGCCCTGGCTAGCCTACGGTATACCGGATACGCGCGCCTGGAATGGTATTGTCGGTTCGGAGCCCTTCTTTGACGTAATGAACACGGTGATGACCGTCTTGAATCTTCCCGTCGTCCCGCTGGTCATGCTCGCCGTTGCCCTGCGTTATCGCCGATCAACTTACGTCGAGCGGCAGCAGATGAAGTGGCCTCTTTTAGTGGTTGGCGCCGTCGCTATTATCAGTGCTATCTTCGCATCAAAACCGGAACTGGGGGCGTTGGATGCACAGTATGGTTACCTCTTTACGTGGAGTATGGCGATGCTCTTTCCACTCTCGATTGGCATCGCCATCCTGCGCCGTCGCCTGTGGGACATAGACGTCGTCATTAACCGCGCGCTGGTCTATGGCAGTCTGACGGCGCTGATCATCGCTACCTATCTGCTACTGATTACCGGTCTGGGTGCGCTGTTTCAAAGCCAGGTGAACACGCTCGCCGGTCTGGTGGCGACAGGCGTCATTGCCATTCTCTTCCAGCCGGTGCGCGAGCGGCTGCAACGCGGCGTCAACCGCCTTTTATATGGCGAGCGAGACGACCCGGCAGCCGTTCTCGCCCGCATTGCGCAGGAGATGGAAGTGGCTGCCGCCACCGGCGCCATTCTGCCCAATCTTGTGCGTACCATTGCTCGCACACTCAAAATCCCCTACGTGGCTATCTGGCTGCCAGACGTCCGGGGCCAGATGGAACCTGTGGCCGTGTTTGGAGATGTGACCAGCCACGTGCAGACGATTCCGCTGACCTACCGCCAGAGGTCGATCGGGCGTCTGATCGTGGCCCCGCGCCAGGGGCACAGGGAGTTTGATGAAGACGAGGTGACGCTATTAGCCACCATCGCCACGCTCACCGCGCCCACGGTGCATGCCGTGTTGCTTTCCGAGGAGGTCAAGCGCTCCCGGAGGCGCATCGTCACCGCCCGTGAGGACGAACGACGTCGCCTGCGCCGCGATCTGCATGATGGGCTTGGACCGCAGCTTGCCAGCCAGACCCTTGGGTTGGAAGCGGTTTCGCAGCTGATGAGGGCGGATCCCGAAAGAGCCGAGGCGCTCCTGGATTCGCTAAAGGCGCAGGCGGAGGAAGCGACGCTGGATGTGCGCCGCGTGGTCTACAATCTGCGCCCACCGGCGCTGGACGATTTGGGGTTGGGTGGCGCCATACGACAGATCGCCGTGCGCTACGAAACGGCTGATTTGCACTTCCATTTTGACCTTCGAGCGGCGCACACAAAATGGCCCGCCGCCCTCGAAACGGCGTTGTACCGGATTGCCCAGGAAGCGATGACCAATGTGGTCCGTCACGCTGGGGCCTCCGTCTGCAGTGTCCGCCTCGTGCGCGCCGACGGGCAGGTTACCATCGAAGTGCGCGACAACGGCCGCGGCTTGCCTCCGGACTACCGCTCGGGCATCGGTGTGCAGGCGATGTGGGAACGGACTACTGAACTGGACGGCGAGTTTTTGCTGGCGCCGCTGCCGGACGGCGGGACGTTGGTGCGCGCACGCTTTCCGCTGGAGGTGCATGGTGAGTAAGGCGCCGATTCGTATTCTTATCGCCGATGACCACCCCGTTTTCCGCTTTGGACTGCAAGCCCTCCTGGAATCACAGCCGGATATGGTCGTCGTCGGTGAAGCGGATAGCGGCGAAGAAGCTGTGAAGATTGCGCGCGCCTTGTTACCCGATGTTGTCCTGATGGACGTCAATATGCCCGACCTCAATGGCATCGACGCTACGAGACGCATCACGGCTCTCTCTGCAGATATTGCCGTTCTGATCATCACAATGTTCGACGACGACACGGTCGTGACGGCCATGCAGGCGGGCGCCCGCGGCTATGTACTCAAAGGCGCCCAGGGCCTGGAAACCCTGCGCGCTGTGCGCGCTGTCGCCAACGGCGAGGTAATCTTTAGCTCTGGCGTTGCCAAGCAGATACCGTATTACTTCAGCAAGGGGTCGAAGAAGCAGAACCTGGAGCCTTTTCCCGAACTGACGCCACGGGAACGGGAGGTTTTGGAGTTGTTAGCGCAGGGATTAACCAACCAGGCCATCGCCGAAAAACTAGTTCTGAGTCCAAAAACGATCCGCAACCAGACGTCGATCATCTTTAGTAAGCTCCAGGTCGCCAGCCGCAACGAGGCCATTGTTAAGGCGCGTGAGGCAGGGATGGGATAGTAACGGAGGATAATCTTAGGTGACGATCCAGGAAGCTAGGGTCATTACCTAAGCTAAAAAAGCTTAAATTAAGTATAAATTCGAGATCGCTCTGGTGGTTACATGAGATTCTCTCCTACCCTACGCCCATAGGCTGCAAGTGCACCATTACAGGCAGCCATAAACCAGCGCGGTGACCGCGGTGCCCTACAGCACGCTGCCGCTCTGCGCGAGAGCACCGGTGGCGGATACCTTCCTCTTATCGAGGTCGCCGTTAATTTGCTTCACTTTCCAGAGTAGCGAAACAGCGCTTGACCTGCCCGCCAACATTTGCTACTATTTGTCTAATTATCTAGACAAATTTCTCTCACATGACCCAGTACCCCGTTGACCGCGACTCGCCGGTTCCCGTCTATTACCAGATTGCGTCGGCCCTGCGCCAGCGTATCGCCGACGGTGAGTGGCGCAAAGGAAACCAACTACCCCCAGAGCCCGAACTGGCCAAAGCGTTCGGCGTCAGTCGCATGACGTTACGTCAGGCCCTGGTTGAGTTAGAAGGTGACAACATAATCGTGCGCAGGCGGGGCGCGGGCACTTTTGTCAACCAGAGCTTTCTCGACATCACAGAAGCGGCGATGCCTCTTCCCATGGGTCGCAGTGAGCGGCCGCAGAGCCGCAAGGATGAACTTCGCCTACAGGTGTGGGCCGCACTACGCGAGGTGGCCCGGCCGGATGCGCGTTTCCACTGGGACTTCACCCAATTTGTGCCCGACTTTCAGGGCAGCGAACGTTGCGCCGACGCCATCCGTCGCCATCCGCTTTACCGACGCGCCTCTCTCATTTTTGTGGCGCCCGATAACAGCCTGAGGAAGGTGCGCGCCCAGGCCATGGCCGACGGCAAGCGTCTGTTGGTAGCCACGCACGCCATTGCCCGCGGCTTCTATCTTGTCGACGCCGGCGTTGTGCCTGAAGAGCAAATACCGTTTGCGGCGACGCTCGACGGGCTCGAGCAGCATGCACGTCTTGTTGATATCGAGGGAGTGCGCGCGTTGGGCGCCATCGACCTGCTGGTGACCGGTATTTCCCTGGTAACGGAACACGGCGTTCGTTGGGGCAAAGGACACGGCTACTTCGACCTCGAATGGGCAATGTTCCGCGAACTCGGCGTGGCCAATGACGATACGCCGGTGATGGCCGTCGGGCATGATTGCCAGATCGTCGACGCCGAGCTGGAACCCTCCCCCGTCGACACTATCGCCGACCTGATCATTACCCCCACGCAAGTCATTGAGGTGCAGCAGGTTTTCGACAAGCCGCGAGGTATCCTTTGGGAATCCGTATCGCCGGAATTACTGCGCCAGGTTCCATCCTTACACGCGCTCTACGCCACGCGCTCGGATAAGACAACTTAGCAAGGAGAAGCGAATGAACAAAGATGACGCACGCCAGGCCGTGTGGAGGAAACTGAGCAAAGTGGCCCGGCCGGACAGCCGTTTCCATCTTGATTTCAACGAGTACATCCCCGACTTCGAGGGCAGCGACGCCGCGACAAGCCGTCTGACAGCGCTCGATATTTACCAGAACGCTAACACCATTTTCATTACACCGGACAACTGCCTCGAACGCTTACGGGCCCAGGTCGTGCGCGATGGCAAGACGCAAATCGTCTCCACCTACGGCATCCGGCGCGGGTTGGTCGAGTTGAATCCGCAAGACGTGCCCCAGGGCATGGCAGCGTACGCCGTGCTGCTGGACCTTATTGAGCAGATGGGGCTCAGTCTCTCTCTTTCCGAGTTGCGGCAGCGCCACGCGTTGGACCTGATCGTCACCGGCGCTTCCGTTGTCAGCACCGACGGTATCCGATTCGGTAAAGGACACGGTTTCTTCGACCTGGAATGGGCCATTTTTTACCAGTTGGGCGTGGTCGACGAGGATACGCCCATTGTGGCCTTCGTTCACGATTACCAGGTTGTGGATATCGACCTGGAGGCTAGTCGTTTTGACACGCTTTGTGACTACATTGTGACGCCGACGCGCGTCATCGCCGTCGAGAACCCGCAAAAGCCTACGGCCGGCGTGATCTGGGACCGGCTGGAACCGGGGATGATGGAAGAGATTCCACCGCTGCAGGAGTTGCGAGCCCTGGAAGTGGCCGGCGAATTGCCGCTACGTGGGGAGAAAGGAGGCGTGATGAGTTAGCTGCTGATCCCAATGTCAAACCGTAAGATGTGGCTGGGAGCGTAAGGAGGAAAAAAATGACTACGGCTGAGTATACAACCCCCACATCATCAACCCGTTTCTTTGTTGCATCTGCCATCTGGGCAGCGGTGATCATCCCCCTGGCCTGGTTGAGCAGCACGTTTCTTAGCATTCCCGGCGCTTTTGGCGCCGGCTACTTCTGGCTACCGGAAATGGCCATGCCTGTCGGCGCCTATTTTCTGGGCCCCTGGGGCTGGCTTTCGGCCGGCGTCGGCACCTTCTTCGGTGGCATGCTCGCCGGCAGCCCACTACTTATAAACATTGCCCAGAATCCCATTCCCGCCTTTCTGGCCAACGCCCTTCTCTTCTGGCTCCTGCTGAAACTGTTCCGCGTTGAAGTAGGTCAGGGCTTGATGGAGCGGCAGGCACGCAGCTTGCGCAATGTCGTCATCATCGTGCTGGCAACGGCCGCCGTCGCCGTCGTCGCCGGCTACTTTATCGGTCAGGCCACCGAAGCCATGGGCATCTCGCCGCGCTGGGGCTATTTGGTCACGCTCCTGCTGACGATTCCTGCCTGGTATCTCCTTGGTGTGCCTCTGAACCGGCACGTTATCGGAGCCCTGGCGGCGATCATCATTTCTAGCGTCGTCAGCGCAGCCATGGGCGCCTATGCCTGGGCCACCATCGGCGAGATGGGCCCCAGCGCCTGGGCCATCGTCTTTCCCGGTTGGGCCCTGGGCGACATCGTCGCCGGCAGCCTCGCCGTACCGCTCTTGTGGACAATCAAAGATGAGATGACGCGACGCGGGCTCAACTGGTCTGCGTAGCGGGGCGCGAACTGTGAGCGCCAGTTTAGCAGCGTAGCAGGAAGGGAAACTAACCATGGAAAAACGACACGGACTTGGCAGAATAGCGCCGACGCCTCGCCTAATCCTATTCGTCGTTCTCAGCACGCTTGTTACCCTGAGCAACGAGTGGATTCCGGTGCTGGTCGCGCTGGGAGTAGGCCTGCTGCTTCTGGCCCTCGGTCGAAAATATCCGCGCGCGGCCCTCGTCGCCTGCGTTAGTGCCTTCCTGCTAACCTTCCTCGGTCACGCCGTGACAGCAGACGCCCCGTCTCTCTCCTTTTTCATCTTCGACATCAGTCGTGCTAGCGTTCTCAAGGGATTACGTCTAGGCCTGCGCATCGCCGCCATGATCCTGCCCGCCATTGCCTTCATTGCCGTAACCCCGCTTCACGAGCTGCTGGAGGCCTTTCGCGGATTGCGCGTGCCGCCGGTCGTCGATATGTACTTGACCATCGTGCTGCGCTACGTCGATATCCTCTGGTACGACATTCAGACCAGCATGAAAGCGATGGCCGTGCGCGGCGTGAACTGGGAGGGCGGCATCCGCGACAAGATACCGGCCTTCCGGCGGTTGATGCTCCCCCTCATCTTTCGTATTCTGGATCACGTCGATGGACAGTCGCTGGCCATCGATAACCGCGGCGGTATACGGGTGACCACAACGGCGCCGGACGTGCCCGACGGTGTGGACGCGCTGGTCATGGAAGACGTTTCCGTCTTCTATGGGTCGGGACCTGCCGGGGAAAACGAGCATGCAGTCGTCGATCTAAACCTGCGCATTCCTCGCGGAGACGCCACCGTCCTGCTTGGACAGCTAGGCGCCGGGAAGACCACAACCTTGCTCCTCTGCACGGGACTGATCCCCAAAAGCGTGGGGCGCATGAAGGGCAACGTCTCCCTCTTTGGGCACAATACGAAAGAGGCGTCTCTAGCCGAACTGGGCCAATTAGCGCGCATCGTCTTTCCCAGCGCCGTGCAGGGGCTGGTAGGTCTCACGGTGCGTGACGAGCTGGCCTTCAGCTTGCGCGCGACTGTTCTGAGCACAGAAGTGACCGAGCGGGCCATGGTCGACGCGCTGCAAGCTGTGGGCCTGGACGCCTCTTTCCTGCCGCGGCTCACGTTGGGCCTTTCCGGAGGCGAGATGCAGCGCGTGGCGCTGGCGTCGGCCATCGTGGCCCAACCGCGCCTGCTTGCCTTGGATGACGTGACGGTGCAACTGGACCCGGTGGGCAAGCGCGAGGTGCTGGCGGCCTTGCAGACGTTGTTAGATGGGGAGATGACGACCGTAATGACCGATCCACACGTCGAGCTATTGGCCGAAGTAGGTGCTCGTTTTGTTGCGCTTGAAGGTGGAAGCGCCACCGGCGTCCACGGATCGGTTGAGGCCACGCATCTGGAAAAGGCCGGTCTGCGCGTGCCACAGATGTGGCGCTTGGGGCGCGCCTTGGGTATAGACCTGCCGGTGAGTGTTAGCCAGGCCGCGCAAGAGCTGGCAGCGCGGGTGCCTTCGGCAGCGCCGGCCTTCCCTGAGGCTCAGGCAGAGGGACAGTTGCCCGTCGTGCGCGCAGAGGATCTGACCTTCACCTATCCTGACGGCCCCACCGCCTTACAAGGTCTCAACCTGACCATGCAACAAGGCGAGTTTGTGGCTATCCTAGGCTCCAACGGATCGGGTAAGACCACGATGGCGCTGCTTCTGGCGGGCGCCCTGAAGCCCAGTGGCGGCGCGATCTACATAGATGGGGAACCATTCGATCATGCCCGCCATCGCGGTCTGGTGGGTTATGTGTTCCAAGAACCGGTCAACCAGATAGTGACCATGACCGTGCGCGACGAACTGGCCTTTGGTCCCCAGCAATTGGGATGGGACGAGGCAGCGACGGCGAAGGCTGTAGAACGGGAGATGGCGCGCTTTGCTCTCGATGCCCAGGCTGTGCCGCTGCACCTGGCCCCGGCCGATGCTCGCAAACTGGCCATTGCCGCCACCTTGACCATGAATCCCCGGCTAATCATCTTGGACGAGCCTACCAACAACCTTGACGAAGAGGAAATTCACCACCTGATGCAGCACTTGAAGCAGCTACAGGCCGAAGGCACGACGGTCGCCGTGATCACGCACGATGTCGAAGTGGCCTGTTCCTACGCCGACCGCACCGTGGTGATGTCTAGCGGTAAGATCATGCTCGACGGGGCCACGCGGGAAGTGATGCGCCAGAGCGATGTCCTGCGGACAAGCGACGTGTTGGCGCCGCCCGTAGTTGCCCTCTCGCTGGCGTTGTGGCCCGAAGCGCCTCCGGCCCTCACAGTCGCTGAAATGGCTGAGGCGCTACAACGGCCGGCGCCGACGTCCGGCAAGCGCTCGCCCCACCCTGTCTTTTCGGAAGAAGCGTCTGCCCAGAGTTGATTGGGGGATTGAGGCAAGCTGAATAGAGAGCACGACGTCGGAAAAATCAACCGGCCTCCGCTGCAGTGCGTAGAATCGCCTCCAAACACCGCTCCACATCCGCATCCGTCGTCGCCCACGACGACACGCTGATACGCATCGCCGTTTTGCCTTGCCACACCGTCCCCCCGCACCAACAAGTGCCCTCTGCCTGCACCGCCTCTATCACGCGCCGCGTCTTTTCCGCCGAACCAAACGAAACCAGTACCTGGTTCAGCTGTACCTCGTTCAGAATCTCGAACCCCGCCTCCGATAGCCCTTGCGCAAAGCGCGTCGCCTGCCGGCAACAACGCTCGATCATCTCCGCCAGCCCGTTGCGGCCCAGCGAGCGCAGCGCCGCCCAGATCTCAATCCCCCGCGACCGTCGCGACATCTCCGGCGTGTAGTGCATCGGCTGCCGCGTTTGCCCTTCCACCAGGTACGCCGCGCTCGCCGACATCGCCGCCCGCAAATGCGCCGGCTCGCGACAGAAAACCAACCCGCTATCGTAAGGCACGTTCAGCCACTTGTGCGCGTCCGTGGCCCAGGAATCGGCCTGTTCCACGCCGTCCGTCAGGAATGCCCGTTGCGGCGCTGCCGCCGCCCACAGCCCAAACGCGCCGTCCACGTGCGCCCAGGCCTCAGCCTCGTGCGCGGACTCGCAGATCTGCCCCACCGGGTCAAACGCCCCCGTGTTCACATTGCCTGCCTGCACGCACACAACCGTCGGTCCGCTCAACGGCGGCAAAGCCTCGGCCCGCATGCGCCCCTGACCGTCCACCGGCACGCGCACCACCCGCTCGCGGCCCAAACCGAGCATCGACAGCGCCTTCAGCAGGCTCACGTGCACCTCGTCCCCCACCACAACCGTAACCGGCGGGGCGCCAAACAATCCCTGCGCCTCCACATCCCAGCCCTCCCGCGCCAGCACCGCGTGGCGGGCAGCCGCCAGGCCCGTAAAGTTGGCCATCGTGGCCCCCGTCACAAATCCGCCCCCGCACCCAGGCGGCAAGTTCAGTACCTCTCGCAACCAGCCCAGCGCTACCTCCTCCAGCTTGGCCGCCACAGGAGAGGCAACCTCCATCGCCGCGTTCTGGTCCCAGCTCGTTGCCAGCCAGTTCGCCGCCAACGTCGCCGGTAGGCTTCCGCCCGTCACGAAACCAAAGTATCGTCCGCCGGCAGAAGCCACTGTCGCCGGCGCTCCGACCTCGTCCAGCAGCGCCACAACCTCGGCCGCCGGCGTCGGCTCCTCCGGCAACGGCTCCTCAAACGCCGCCAGACCCACCACCGCCTCCTGCGCCGGAAAAACCCGACGCTCCTGCAAATCAATAAGATAACGGCCGGCTCGCTGCGCCATCTCCTGCAATAATTCCTCCATATGTTCGCCTCCGTTTTTTGTAGTCAAAGCCGGGTGCAAAAACGCCTGTGGAATAAGTGACAATTGTAACCAACCGTGAAGCCACGTCACACTGCCCCTAAAAACAAACTTGAACCCCCTCGCATAGGCAGATATAGGCCGGTATGTACCTAACTTTGTATCCCCTGATCTAGGCATTACCGGCCCAGTTCGGTTACCTTAGAAAGCGGAGGTAACCGTATGGCAAAAAAGCAAAGACCTGATGTTGTCGTAATCACCGGCGCTTCGGCCGGCGTTGGCCGCGCCACCGTTCGCGCTTTTGCCCGGCGGGGGGCGCACATCGGTTTGCTGGCTCGCGGCGAAGAGGGCCTGCAGGCCACGCGCCGCGAAGTTGAAGCAGCCGGAGGCAAAGCACTGGCGTTGCCCACCGACGTCGCCGACGCCGAGCAAGTCCAGGCCGCCGCCGAGGCGGTTGAACGCGAGCTAGGCCCCATTGATATCTGGGTCAATAACGCCATGACCTCCGTCTTCTCGCCGTTCCCAGAGATGACGGCCGAAGAATTCAAACGCGCCACGGAAGTCACCTATCTTGGTGTGGTCTATGGCACGATGGCTGCTTTGCGCCATATGTTACCGCGCAACAGGGGCGTCATCGTCCAGGTGGGCTCCGCGCTGGCCTTCCGAGGGATTCCTCTGCAATCTGCCTACTGTGGCGCCAAACATGCCGTCCAGGGCTTCACCGAGTCGGTACGTACCGAATTGATGCACGAAAATTACAATGTACGCTTGACCATGGTACAATTGCCCGCGCTTAACACCCCCCAATTCCGCTGGGTCAAGAGCCGGCTGCCACACAAAGCGCAGCCCGTGCCGCCCATCTATCAGCCCGAAGTCGCGGCCGAAGCCATCGTCTGGGCCGCCACCCACGACCGCCGGGCTATCGCCGTCGGCATGTCCAGTGTTATTACTATCTGGGGCAATAAACTGTTTCCCGGCCTCGGCGATCGTTATCTGGCGCGTACCGGCTACAAATCCCAACAAACGGACGAGCCGCGCGATCCCGACCGGCCCCACAATCTGTGGCATCCCGTCGCCGGCGACCACGGCGCGCGTGGCGTATTTGACCACCGCGCGCGTAATCACAGCTGGTATTTTTGGGCCAACACCCACCTGCGCGAACTGGCGCTGGCAATAACTGGTATCGTCGGGGCCACATTTCTTTTTCTCAAGAAGAGACTATAAGCAATGGTTAACTTTCGATCAGATTTGAGCGGCGATTCAACCTACTTTCCCCATTTCTGGGAGCGCGTTGTCGGCAGCGGGCACGCTCCCCTGGCCTTGCGCGCCGACTGGCAACAACAGCTAGAGCGATGTCACCGCGAACTGGGCTTTGAATACGTGCGCTTCCACGGTCTGCTGTCGCACCCTATGTACACGCTGGTAAAGCACGGCGGTGAGTCCGTCTACTCCTTCTTCAATGCCGACCAGATCGTGGACTTCCTACTTTCCATTGGCATGCGCCCCTTTGTAGAGCTGAGCTTCA
>CAYSMQ010000053.1:0-17281 GCA_964432035.1 uncultured Ardenticatenaceae bacterium | reverse complement strand
GTTGAGCGGGCTGAAGTAGGAGGAGATGGCAATGGCGTCCACGCTGCCGGCGATGGCCTGTACTTTGCTGCGGATGGCGTCAAGGTCGAGGGGCTCTTTTTCTCGGCCATAGACGTCGTGTCCGCCACGGAAGTAGTGAAAGTGTGGTGTGGCAAAGCGGGCTTCCATCTTGAACGAACGCACGAGGTCGGGATCGTAACCGATGAGTAGCAGGGCCACGCGCTTGCCTTTGCTTTCGGCAATAGCGTTGGTTGCCAACGTGGTCGAGATGGAAACCATCTGGATGGCGGCGGGGTTGTCAATTTTGATGGCGTCGATGACGGCTTCGATGCCCACGGCAAAGTCGTAGCGCGTGGTTAGGCTCTTGTGCGTAGCCAGCACACGGCGCGAGTGGTATTCAAGGAGAACGCCGTCGGTGTAGGTGCCGCCGGTGTCGATACCCAAGACGAGTGCGTGGGAGTTTGATTCAGGCATAGTCAGTATGGAAGGCGCCTGTGGTCCAGTGCAGGCAGGCCAGGGACGCCTTCCATGATTGTTGGCTAGGCAAACATCTGTACGTCGAGTTCTTCACCTTTGTGGCGCTCGTCGGCCAGCTCGCAGATACGTTGCAACTCACGGAGCATAGCTTCGTCCATAGGCGACTCCTCCTCTTCATCGAGGAGCTCGACGACGCGCTCGTGCACCCGCTGCTGGTAGGTCTTGCTACCGAGCATTTCCCAGTTTTCCCAGTTGTGACGATCGATCATGCGTGGTTGCCAGATTTCGGTCTTGAAGCGGTCGAAGGTGTGATCGTGTTCCAGGTAGTGCCCGGCTGGGCCAATCTCGTCGATGACGTCGAGGGCTTTTGTCTCGTCGTTGACGGGAATGCCGCGCATGGTGCGCTTGACCATATCGATGATTTCGTCAGAGGCGACCATCATCTCGGGGGAGCTGGTGAGCCCGGACTCGATGTAACCGACATCGTGGATCATGTTGCCGCCAATGAGCGCAGCGGTGGCAATGTTGAAGGTGGCCTCCATGGCAGCCTGTTCGTCGAACAGCTTGGCATCCGAACAGCCGGCGGTTTCATACATGGGCACGCGCAACCACTTGGTGATGTCGGTGTATCCGGCGCTGAGCAAGGCCATTTCGGGCGAGCCGTAGGCCATGACGGTTGTCTGCATGTCCATGTTAGATAGCAGACCGCCGATGATGAGCTGGGCGCCGGGACTGCGTAGCTGGCTGAGAACAATGCCGAAGAGGCTTTCGGTGAGGGCCTGGACGAGCAGACCCGCTAGCGTTGTCGGGGCCGTGCCGCCGGCCATGGGACAAGGTGTATAGACGAAGGGGATGTTGTGATCGGCGGAGAAGAGCAGCTTCTCCACGACCTCTTTGGAGTGGCTGAGGGGCGAGACCGGTTCGATGTAGAGCGAGAAGGAGGGCGCCTTTTCCCACTCTTCTTTACCGCCGAGGCGAATGTAGGCCATCTCCAGCTGATCGTTGAGGCCATCCAGATCGACGGCGGTGATGTTGATGGGCTTGGTTGTGCCCTCAAGCATTGCCAGATATTGCCAGCGATCGTAGGTGCCAACGGCCGTGTCTTGCGTGATGCCCAGGGACATGTGGAAGTCGATGTTGGGCAGCTTTTGCGCCAGACGGGCAAAGTTCTTGACGTCCTTATAGGTGGCGCGGCGGCGCTCCTGAGTGTAAGGATCGATGGTGTATGGCGTATCAGAGCCGGCGCCAAAGTAGGCCTGGTTCTTATACAGTTCCATACGGTGCTTGCGGCGCCCGTCGCGGTCGGGCGGGCCGACGACGACAACCTTTTGTGGCAGGGTGGCGCGGGCGCGATCGACCATCCACGGTGGGATCTTGACCAGACTGCTATCGTCCGTCGTATCCTGCACGATGGCGCCGCCGGAGTAGGCCACCTCGACCCCTTCCTCGTCGTAGACGCGAACGCCGGTTTCGTGCAGCACACGCAAGGCAGAATAATAGATGGATTCGACTTCTTCTTCGCTGAGCACCTGCAAACGGGGTGTGGCGTTTTCCTTGTAGTTCGTTTTTCTTACCTGCATGATTTCATCTCCAAGACGAATTGTGGCAAAGATCTGCACCGAATCACACGAATTTGCACGAATTTTTTTCCTTACGGTTCGCGCCAATTCGCGGTATTCGCTGCCATCTTCGGTTCATATGAAGTGCTCCTGGCGTACTTCGCCGCCGGGGTGGACGATGACGAAGTCATCTCCGGCACTGTCCAGGTTCTCGGCTGCTTCCAGAAGGCGACGCACGAAGGCGTCGGAGCCGAGAATTTCTTCGTAGCGCATGCCCCAGCGCTCACAGTAACGGGCTACTTCCAGGGCCTGGGGCCGGTATGCTTCAAGATCCTCCTGGCTATGCGCCACGAATACGAGCCGTTCGTAATGCTGGTACTGCTGGTCCATAATCCAGGCGGCGTCTTCCTCGCCATAGGTCTCGCGATACTCGAGGTACTCTTTGAGGGGATGGCTTCCCGACTCCAGCCAGCCCTTGCTGAGGTAGTAGGTGCCAGGATTTGCTTCGAACTGCTGCATGTAAGCAGCACGCGAGCCGAGCAACATGGCAATACAGTCGTCGGCGCGGGGAACAAGCAGCGTGTGCGGGCCCGCCTTGATGCCATTGAGCCCGTTGCCACAAAGGCCGTAGCCAAGCACGATGAGGCTGGGCGTCTGCACGCTGTCGATGGCATCTTGCAAGGTCCAGGTCATGCGTTGGGGAAGGCGGTGTAAGCCGTAATCCATGTAGGTGATATTTTGGGCCAGTTGTTCAGACAATTGGCCCACAAACATACTCTCCATGACCTTGCAGGCGATGACGACGACAGGAAGGTTTTTCGCGGACCCGGACATGGCTCAGGCGGCTCCCGCGAACTGCTTGGCCAGCTCCTGCCCGGCGACGGCATTGGATCCGTAGCCGTCGGCGCCAATGCGCGTGGCGAAGTCGGCGTCGACGGGCGCGCCGCCGACCATGATCTTGACGTTCTGGCGCAAGCCGGCTTCTTCGATGGCTTTAATGGTGTAGCCCATGGCGCGCATGGTGGTCGTCAGCAAAGCGGACATGCCCACAATGTCGGGCTGGTGTTCCTTGATGGCGCTAACGAAGCGTTGTGGGTCGACGTTGAAGCCAAGGTCGACGACCTCGAAGCCGGCGCCCTCGCACATCATGCCCACGAGATTCTTGCCGATGTCGTGCAAATCGCCTTTGACCGTGCCCATGACGATGGTGCCAATGAGGCGCGTGCCAGAGGAAATCAGGTGCGGGCGTAGCACGACGAGAGCTGCCTGCATGGCTTCGGCGGACATCAGTACTTCGGGCACGAACATGTCGCCGCGCTTGAAGCGCACGCCGACTTCGGACATGCCGGCGACGAGGCCGTTGTCCAGTATCTCTTTAGGGGACAGGCCTTCGTCCAGCCCCTGCTGCACAAGCTGGGGCGTGTCGTCACTGTTTCCCTGGATAACGGTTGTGGATAGTTTTTCGTAAATGGCGCTCATTGTCGATGGTCCTCCTCTTTTGTGGTTTATCCTGTTTCGCGGACGCGGCCTTCGGCTTCTTCAAGGACTTCTTGGATGACGCGTTCTGTGTCGGATTTGATGGGCGACGGTTGGTGGGTGGCGAGGATGTCGCGCACGCGGTCGACGGTGCGATCTTTCATGGTGGTGCGGCCCATCATTTCCCATTCTTCGAAGTTGCGGCGATCGTGTAGTTTGGGATACCAGAATTCGGACTTGAAGTAGCGCCGCGTGTGTGGCTCGCGCAGGTAGTGGTTGTTGGGTCCTACTTTGTGAATCACGTCCACTGCCAGCGTGTCTTCGTTGACTTCGATGCCGCGGGTGATGCGTCGCGCGTAGCCAATAGCCTCGTCCATCGCTGCCAGCTGGAAGACCGAACCGGTCATGGCGCTTTCGGTGTAGCCTACGTCATGAGTCAGATCGCCGCCGGTGAGGGCAGAGTAGAAGCAAGAGAGCGAGCCTTCGATCATAGCTTGTCCGTCGAAGGTCTTTGCATCGGTGCAGCCGCCCGTCTGCCATAGGGGCAGGCCGGCGAAGTGGGCCAGCTCGGTGAGACCGGCCATCATGAGCGATAGCTCGGGCGCGCCGTAGGCCAGGATCATGGAGCTCATATCCATGACGGAAAGGACGCCGCCCATGAAGAAAGGCAGGCCGGGTTGGATGGCCTGAGCAATGGTCAGGCCCATCCAGGACTCGGCGGCGGCCTGGGTGATGATGCCGGCTGCGGTTACGGGGGCGGTGCCGCCTGCCAGAGGACATGGGGTGAAGATAAGGGGCACACGGTGTTTGGCGGCGAAGATGAGTTTGTCCAGGGCCTCAAAGGTGCTGACCAGGGGCGATAGCGGCTCGCAATAGTGCACGTAGTTGGGCCGCTGTTCGAAAGCGCGCTGCCCACCGGCCTCGGCGACGGCGATGCGGTGGATGGCGGCGGAGTCATGCCAGTCGTAGGACCAGGCCACGATGGGCTTGCTGGTATTGGGGAACATGCCGGCGAATTCGTAGAGCGCGCCGAGGTCGTGGTGCACGTCGCCGACGGTGCCCAAAGACTCGCAAAAGTCGATATTGGGTAGGGCATCGACGGTGCGGGCGACGAGGGGGACATCAGATTTGACGTAGGGCCGGCGCTCGAGCGTGTCTACGTCGATGAAATTGACGCAGGTAGGTCCGGGCCCAAAGTGGGCGCGCCCGGGGCCGATGTGAATGTTGTGGCGCGGGTTGCCATCGCGGGCGAAGAGTGTGAAGCTGCGTGGCGCGAGGGCCAGGGATTGCTTTACCAGCCAGGATGGGATGCGCACGCGGTCACCGTCGACCCAGGCGCCGGCTTTTTCCAGAATATTGCGCGCTTCCTCATGCTGTACCTCCAGGCCGGTGACCTGTAGGACGTGCAAAACGCCGTCGTACAGTTCCTGGAGTTGATCGGGTGAAAGCATCTCGAATCGCACACCAGAGTTGTTACGTATGTTGGTTCTCATTTTTGTTACCTCGTATTTCCGAGCGGAGGACTTGATGGCATCGAATTAACACGAATGGCTAGCGCTTGACGAGTTCTTTTATTCTAATTCGTGAAAATTCGCGCTCATTCGATGCAATTCTATACGGTGACGCCGACGAAGCGGCGGGCAAGGTCGGCGGCGGAGGCGGCGTTGGAGGCGTAGCCATCGGCGCCGATCTGGTCGGCGAACGATTGGGTTACCGGGGCGCCGCCGATCATGATGCGTACCTGGTCACGTAGACCGGCCTCCTCTAGAGCTTTAATCGTGTGTTCCATGGTGCGCATGGTGGTTGTGAGCAGCGCGGACATACCCACGACTTGTGGCTCAAAGGCCTTCACCTCTTGCACAAACGTTTCGGGCGTCACATTTTTGCCCAGGTCTTTGACTTCAAAACCGGCGCCCTCGCACATCATGGCCACCAGATTCTTGCCGATGTCGTGCATGTCACCTTTGACCGTGCCCAGGAGCACCTTGCCTACCAACTTGGCGCCGCTGGAGACCAGGAGCGGGCGCAGCTGATCCATGGAGATCTGCATGGCGCGCGCGGAGCGCAAGACCTCGGGTACGAACATGTTGCCGGCGCGGAATTCGACCCCGACATAGTCCATGCCGGGCATAAGACCGTTATCCAAAATTTCCTGGGCGGATAGGCCGGCGTCGAGCGCCTCAGTCGTGAGCTCGGCGATGCCGTCCTTCTGGCCCTGGATGATGGCGGTGGAAAGTGCAGAAAGTGTTTCACTCATGTGCTTTATACTCCTTCTTGCGCCGCTGCCTGGCGCTGGCGATAGGCCTGGATCCAATTCATGCCGTACTCATCACGTCCCATTGAGAGATCTGCCGCCAGGACAGTGGTGCGGATTTCGGGCACCAGGGGGTTGGTGATGGGACAGGTAAGACCGGCATGAATGGCCATGGCGATAAAGGTAGCGTTGATAAATTGGCGATCAGGCATACCGAACGAGATGTTGCTGGCGCCCATGGTCACGTTTGATCCGAGTTTATCGACGACCAGGCCGATCGTTTCGAGAGCAATGCGGCCGGCATTGCTGTCGGCGCCCATCGTAAGCGCCAGCGGATCGACGATGACGTCGTGCTCAGGAATGCCTTGCTGCGCAGCGCGTTCGAGAATCTTTTCGGCAACGCGCAGACGATCTTCGGCGGTTTCGGGAATTCCGTCGTCGTCCATGCAGAGGGCGATGACGGCGGCGTTGTGCTCGCGAACTAGGGGCAAGATGGCGGAGAGGGCGCGCTCTTCGCCGTTGACAGAGTTGACGAGGGCTTTACCTTCATAAATGGAAAGCGCGGCCTGCAGGGCGTCGGGATCGGCAGTATCGATGCATAGAGGCACGTCGGTCACATCCATGACCATGCGCATCATCTCTGTTAGCAGCGCGGGCTCGTCGGCGCCGGGAACGCCGGCATTGACATCGAGCATATGGGCGCCGGCTTGCACCTGGGCGATGGCGTCCTGGCGCACGATATCGAAATCACCCTCTTTAAGCGCCGCCAGGACCTTTTTACGCCCAGTCGGATTAATACGCTCGCCGATGATGACGGTGGGCAAATCGCGGCCGATCTCGACTTCCTGAGAGGCCGAGCAAAGGACCGTGTGGACTACGTTATTCATAGACTGACTCCCTGATATATCAGTGATATATCTAAACTAGAAAGGAAAGTAGAAACGGACTGTGATAAAAGGAGTGACATAAAGGCTCCTCAATTTTTCCCCCAGCATGGCTCACACCCCAGTGGGATTACTGATATATTACAAATATATTAAGTTGATTGCAAGCACCCTCCCCTGATTAGTGACAAGTGTCACGGAATATGTGTCATGTGTCAGGTGTCATGTGTCAGGTGTCACGGATATCGAGGACTTCGACGACGTGATCTTCGACCGCGGCGAGGAGATCTTCCTGGCTAATTTCACTGACCTTAAGCGTGCAGCCCCAGTTAGTGGGATCTTCGCCGAGGAAGGTGTCGAAGGCCAGGATGAGGCCGCCGGCGCTGGTGATCTCAGAGGTGATCTTGGCCATAGAGCCTTTGACGTATGGCGCCAGGAGGCTAAGCCGGATGCCTTTTTCGCGGGCGCCCATCATTTCCAGGAAGACGCGGAAAATGTCAGATTCGGTGATGATGCCTACAAGCGTACCGTCGCGCAGGACGGGCAGGCTGCCGACTTTGTTGTCGACCATGAGACGAGCGGCCTCTTCCAAGGTACTGTCCTCAGTTGAGGTGATAACCTCTTTGGTCATAACTTCTTTGACTTTGACCTGGGCCAGCAAGTAACTTATTTCCCACATACTGAGCGAGGTGGCTGACGAAGGTGAAGCGTAGAGCAGATCGGTATAACTTACCAGTCCGATTAGATTGCGATCCTTGTCTACCACAGGAAAGCGCCGAACGTTCTCGCGCTTCATGCGCTCCATCGCCTCGGCGATGGAAATGTCGGGCGTGATTGTGATAGGATTTGGGGTCATTCGTGTGCCAACGAGCATAACAAGTACCTCATCCCTTGAATATAGTGGGCTCAATGCCCTCTCTTAGCCCATTTCCGCGGGCTGCGAGGCTTCCCCGGCCTCGACGTTGTCGCGCCGGAAGAGGGCCTCAATTCGTTTATAAAGCTGCGCAAAACCACCAGGGTAGAAGATCATGACCACGATCAGCAACAGACCGTAGATGACAAGATGCAGACCTGGCAGGTCACTCAGGTTGGAGCGTAACATCTCGATGCCAAATATGAAGGGGAAGGCCACAAACGCGCCCCCCCAGAGACTGCCGCGCCCACCAATGTAGGCGATAGCCAGAACCTGGACCGTCGCCGCCGTTAACATGACCTGGGGCGTGAGGATACCGATGTAGTGCGCATAGAAACCACCAAGCCAGCCGGCAAAGAGACACTGCACGGTGAAATTAAAGACGCGATAGAATGTGGGATTGATGCCGGAGGCCTGCGCCGCATCGAAGTTCTGACCGATAGCACGGAAAGCCAGGCCATAATGGGAATTGACAATCCACTTTAGAATGAAATAGGTCGCCAACATCATGACCACGATAATGAAGTAGTAAGGCCGGTTGGAGGGCGTGTCTAACAGCCGCGGCGTGCTTAACCCCATGGGCCCGCGCGTGAGGTCCACCAGGTTGCGCGTTAAGCCCAGCAGGGCAAGGCCGACGAACCAGGCCATCACGGCGGCGAAGATGCCGCGCAGCCGTAGGGTTATGAGGCCAAGGCCAAGGCCGATCAAGCCCGCAGGGATGGCGCCAACGAAGATGCCGATCCAGGGGGAAACGCCCAGGTTTACCGCCAACAGGCCGGAGGTGTAGGCTCCAACACCGAGGAAAGCGGCAAAGCCGAAGTTGACGACGTTGATGTAGCCCGTGGTGAAATCGAAAGCGATGGCTTGCGCGCCCAGCAGCGCCGCGCTGACCAGCCAGCGCAGGATATGCTCCTGATTAAAGGGTGGAATGAAGGGCAGGACGAACAGCAACACAATCGCTATCAGACCCATGGGCGTCACCCCTATGGAGCGCATAAAGGCCCAGATGCGATTTTCGTCTGCGGTTGATTCGCGGGCTGTGACGGGTGCACTCTCTTGCATGGCCAGCTCCTTATTGCTCGTGGATGCCTTTAACTTCGCTGCCGAACAGACCGGACGGCTTGAAGACGAGGATGACAATAATAATCGCCGTGGGGACTACATCTACCCAGCCCGTACCCAAATAGTATCCGGTTAGCGTCTGTAGCAAGGCGACCATAAAACCGCCTACGACAGCAGCCGAGACATTGCCCAGCCCAACCAGGATGACCACATACCAGGCCACGTAGAGAGGCGTCAAGCCCGCGGTAGGATAGGCCGGGAAGATGAATAACAAACTGGCCCCGGCGAGCGCCGCCAGGGAAGCGCTCAGCGCCAGCGTCAACAGCAGAATCCGGTTCAGGTTAATACCCACCATCTGAGCGCCTGTCTCATCCTGGGCGACGGCGCGGATGGCGCGTCCCGTCTGCGTGCGGCGCATGAAGTACCAGAAGAAAACCAGAACGATCACCGCAAGCAGAAACGCAGCCAGCCGGTCAACGGACACGTTGACCCCGAAGAGCCTCAAGGAGTCCAGATCCCAGTACTGGGGGATACCGCGGAAATTGGCTCCCCAGATGAGCTGGACCATGTTCTGAAAAACAATGGAAATACCCACGGTGAGCAGAAACGAATTCATCACCCACTGCTCCTGGCTGCGTTTGCGCAACTGGCGGAACACCAGGACCTCCAAAACAGCGCCCAGAATCAAGCCGATAATGGCTGCGGCGAAAATGCCCAGGAGCGGCGCCAAATTGCTAAGAACAGGCGACGGATTGTCCTGGAAGTAGCCACGCAAGGGGTCAAAGACAAAAAACGCAGTCAGGGAACCGGCAAGAAAGAACTCGCCGTGAGCGAAATTGGGGATATTCATCACACCGAAGACGAGGGAGAGCCCCATGGAGAGGAGGGCCCACATGCCGCCGGTGACAACGGTGTTGACAATAATAAAGGGCCCGGCGTCAACGGCGGCGATGATGGCAACAATGATGGTAAGAATGATGGTCAGGCCCGCCGCCGACGTCGCCCAGCGCCACAACAAGACCGGATATGGTTCGCGAATCGATTCCTTGGCAGTCAAGTCACTCATACGCAAGCTCCTCGTGCAATTCTAACCCGGGCTAGATGCCCAGGAAGGCTTTCCGCACGTGTTCGTTTTGCAGTAAGTCTCCGCTCTCGCCCTGCAGAGCAATCTCACCTTGTTCCAGCACATAGGCGCGGTCGGTGATGCGTAAGGTGGTGTTGACGTTCTGCTCGACCAGGAGGATAGTGACCCCACGCTGTCGCAGCGCCTCCAGCGCGTGGAACACGTCGAGTGTCAGCTTGGGCGCCAATCCCAGAGAGGGCTCGTCGACGAGCAAGAGCGAGGGGCTGGACATCATACCTCGGGCGATAGCCAGCATCTTACGCTCGCCGCCGCTTAACGTGCCGGCAAGCTGGCTACGGCGCGCCTCCAATCGTGGAAAGAGTTCAAAAACGAAACTCAGGTTTTCCTGCTTCCTGTTTTCCTCAGTCACCGTATAGGCGCCCATCAAAAGATTTTCTTCAATGGACATGTCGGTGAAAAGGTTAAGGCTCTCGGAGACAAAGCTCAAGCCCATGCGACTGATCTCAAAGGCAGGAACGTTGTTCAGAATCTTGTTCTGAAAACGGATCTCACCTGCCTTGGGCGTCACCAGTCCGGCGATCGACTTTAACGTCGTCGACTTGCCTGCGCCATTGGGACCAACCAAGGCTACGAACTCCCCCTCTTCAACATTGAGTGAGACGTCCCACAAAACTTGCAGGAAACCGTATCCTGCATCTAAATTCTTTACTTCCAGCAACGCCGTCCCTCCTCTTTACAACTGTAATCGGCCCACGGCAAACGCCTTCAGAACGCTTTCAGAAGGCCTTCAGAACGCTTTCAGAACGTTTACAGATCGTACTCTTCACCGAGATAGGCCTCGGCCACTTTCGGGTCCTGTGCAACTTCGCGCGTCGGCCCTTCTGCGATCTTGGCCCCGTAATAGATCACGGCGAGGCGGTCGCAGAGCCCCATAATGACGCGCATGATGTGTTCGATCATGATAATGGTGACGCCGCTGTCGCGGATCTTGCGGATGATACCCATGAGATCGCCCAGCTCGCCGGTCGCCAGCCCGGCCGCAAGTTCGTCAAGCAGCAGAAGGCGCGGCTTGCTGGCTAAGGCGCGGGCCAGGTCGAGCCGTTTGAGCTGCACCGTGTTCAGGTTCTGCGCCTCAGTGTCCTTGGGCATAGGGAACTCTACAAACTCGAGCATCTCCTCGGCGTATGCGCGGGGATTGCCCACCTTCTGCCCCTTTTGCCCGAAGGTGGCGGAGACGAGCACATTCTCCAGCGCCGTCATCTTTGGGAAGGGCTGGCTGATCTGGAACGTACGCGCCATGCCCAGGTGACACATCTCATCGGCGCTGAAACCAGTCGTCTCTTGGCCGAGGAAGAAGACCTTGCCGCCGTTGGGAGCAAAGGTCCCGGCGATGGAGTTGAGAAACGTTGTTTTGCCCGCTCCGTTCGGTCCGATGATACCGAAGATCTCGCCCTCATAGACGCGCATCGAGACGCGGTCCACGGCAGTGAGACCCCCGAATGTCTTCAACAGTCCGTCTGTCTCCAGCATCTTTTCCATACGCAGCTTTCCTCTAGGACCTTCTTAAGTGTGAGGGAGAGCTATCGCCAACGGCCGATAGCTCTCCCCGTGCAGCCAAAAGCTCACAGAATCTCAAAAACGGTTAGTTCGACGATGGGGTCTGTAGCTCTGTTTCCTGGAACTCTGGCGGCCAGATCGTTTGACTTTCGCCATCCATGTACTGGAGCACCGGGAAGGTATAGTAGCCCTTGCCCACGATAGGATCGGGCGGCTCGGAGAAGTTGTATTCGGTCATGACGATGGCGCCATCTTCCGTGGTGAACACGAGGTCTCCGGTCCAAACCTTTTCCTGTACCGAGTTGTACACGGCTTCGCTGCTCAGCTCACCATAGGTAGCGAAGGTGTCCTGCAATACCTTGAGGAAGAAGTTCATGCCGTCATAGGAGAGGCCGGCCGAAGAGGGACTGGGCGGCGTTCCGGTTCTGGCCTCAAACTCCTCGGCAAACTGCAAGCCCTCTTCCGTCGTCCAGCCCGGAATCTGATCGAGGACGTAGTTGGAGGCATCGCCGGTCAGCTCGTACCAATCACCGATCCAACCAAGGCCGTCGGCGACGATGAGAGATTCAAGGCCCACTTCATCGGCCTGCTTGATGAAGGCCGAGAGCGATGGCGGCGCCGTGCTCGTGCCGGCGATCAGGTCCAGGTCCTGGTCGGCGAAGCTGTTGAGGAGCGGATAGAACTCGGTTTGTTCGATGGGGAAGTACTGCTCATCCGCTACGACCCAGCCGGCTTCCTCGAGGGCCTGGGCAAGGCCCGCGCCGAAGCTGCGGCCCCAGTCGGTGTCCTCACCATAGATGGCGGCGCGCTTCTCGTCGCCAGGATCGAATTCACCGGCGGCAATGGCATCTTCGATGGCCGTCACATAGTTTGGAGCCAATTTGATGGGCGTGGGCCAACCCTTACTCGTCCAGTAACCGTATGTTTCCTGGTCCGATTCGAACTTCTCGTTGACTACTTCAGTAGCGCCGAAGCCAAAGAAGTGGGGCACCTGGTGCACGGCCGTCACTTCCATGACGGCGACGGAGACGGAACTATGCCAGTTGAGAACACCGGCCTCGACGCCATCCTGCACGACGGCTTCCTCGTAGGCGCGCGTGGCCCTTTCGGGATCGGATTGGGAATCGATCCACACGACCTCAAGCGTGTAATCACCAACCTGGTAGTCAACCGCCTCCAGCGCCATTTCGGACGCTGCCCTAAACTGCTCGCCCGTTAGCGCGCTGGGTCCGGTGAAGGGGCCAAGGACGCCGATGGTGAATACGTTGTCACCGGCAGCTTCTTCTTCGGGCTCTTCGGCTTCAGGTTCTTCCGCTTCGGGTTCTTCAGCTTCAGGCTCTTCGGCTTCGGGTTCTTCAGCTTCAGGCTCTTGGGCTTCGGGTTCTTCGGCGGTGGTTTCTTCTGTGTCGCTGCCGGCCGGTTCCTCAGCCGGTTGCGCCGTGCAGGCTACGACAAAGGCAGCCATCAGGAGCATAACCAATAGTAGGGTAAATCGTTTCGCTTTCACTTTTCATCTCCTCCGTCTGGAAGTCAGGTGAAATTAACAGACGAACCGTTGAACAGTATTTAACTGATAGCTCCGGTAATTAGCAGCGCGCATCACCTCCTTGTCCCCATCGACTGGTCTAGTATATCCATGATATATCAAACAATGCAAAAAGGAAAACCGAGGCTTGTCATAGAAAGTGCGTGTAGAACGTCATGGGCTTTACACGATAGAAGTCACTGTCTGTCTGCGGCGAGCGTCCCCTATAGTAAAAATAATCTAACCCGGGAGATTTCATCATGTCTATCTTCTCGCCAAGGCGTTACCAGCCGCCATTTTCGCCAGTACAAAAAGAAGCGTCGATTCCGCTGCGCGTGTTTACAGCTTTTGAGCGCACGGTGAAGGGCGCGCTCTTCGGCTGCCGCATGTGCGGCAACTGTATTTTGCAGGAGACGGCGTTTATTTGTCCGATGACGTGTCCAAAAGGGCTGCGCAACGGCCTTTGCGGAGGGGCATCGCCGGATCATTGTGAGGTGGATCCCTCGCGCCCGTGCACCTGGTATAAGATTTACGAGCGCGCGGAACGGCTGGGGCGCCTAGATAGGCTGCTGGAGATCAACGCGCCAATAGACGGCGCCAAGGCGGGCCGCGAAACGTGGCTGGAGGTGTTTCGCGTGTGGCGAGAAGACGAGAACGCGCCACGGGTGCGCGACATCCTGGCCAATCGCGAGCGTTTTGACGAGGCCTGGGACCAGATATTTTACAAGATACGGCAACCGGACTGGTGGCAGGGCGACGCAGCATACCATCCGCCGCAGTATGAGGAGCCGCTGTCGTTATTAGAGGCCAACTTGCGTACGGGCAACTTTGTGACAACGGCGGAGATCGCGCCGCCGCTGGACGCCTCCCCCGCCCTGATCTATAAGAAGGTGGGCTGGCTACAGGATTACGTACCGGCGGCGAACTTTACAGACAACGCGTCGGCCTCGCCACGCATGAACAGCATGGCCTCCAGCAAGATCTGCCTGGATGCAGGGCTGGAACCCGTGATGCAGTTGCAGGCGCGAGACCGCAGCCGGGTCATCCTGGAAGCGGACGCCGTAGGCGCGGCGGGCCTGGGCATTCGCAACGTGCTGTGCCTGAGCGGCGACCACCAGCGCTTTGGGCCGGGGCCGATGGTGAAACCGGATCAGTTTGACATGGATGCAGTGCAGGTGCTGTGGATGTTGCGGCGCATGCGCGATGAGGGCATTTATCTGGACGGACGCAAGTTGAAGGAGCGACCGCAGTTGTTCCTGGGCGCGGCGGGATCGCCGTTTGGCGCGCCGCCGGCTTACGAGGCGATTCGGGCGGAAAAGAAGATTAACGCGGGAGCGCAGTTTATCCAGACGCAGCCGATTTTTGATTACGACCGCTTCCTGGATTGGCTGGAGGCGTTGGACCGGCGTAATTTGCTGGATAAGGTTTATATTTTGGCGGGGTTGATCCCCTTGAAGAGCGCGCGCGCCGCGCATTTCATGGCGGACGAGGTGCCAGGAGTGGTGATTCCCGAGCACATTGTGAAGCGCATGGACGACGTCGCGCCGGATAAGGAAGCACAGCAGGAAACGGGGGTCGCCATCGCCCTGGAGATGATCGAGAAGCTGCGGCAGACGTCGGGTATCAACGGCATACATATTATGGCGGTCCATTGGGAGAGCATCGTGCCGCGGCTGATGGATGAGGCGGGCTTGCCGCGTCCGGCGATCCGCTCATTAGAGAGGGAGCTGGCGTAAGGTTCAAGCGCGAAAGAAATCCGATTTCGGCTACCTCAGGTAGCTTGGAGAAATCGGATTTCTGGCTTGTCAGACCCAGATAAACAGGGCACACTGGCGGGGATTGCGAAACTTAACCCAGCAGGACGGCCCTGGTTTGACTACGGATAAAGAGACAATTCAGAACCCCATTGTACTGGTAGCCATTGACCTGGACGGCACCTTGCTGACGCCGCAGGGTACGGTGACGACGCGCAACGCGCGGGCCATTGGCCTGGCGTGCGAGGCGGGCGTGAGCGTGGTGCTGGCGACGGGCAAGTCGCGGGCGTCGGCGTCGCAGATTATCGAGACGCTGGAGCTAGAAATGCCGGGCGTTTTTACGCAGGGCACGACGATCTATAATGCTCAGGGCGAAATTTGGGCACAGACGACGCTGGCTCAGGAGACGGCGGCGGGCGTGTTGCGTTTTGCGGAGGAGCGATCGTTTCCTTATCTGGCCTATGTTGGCGAACGCTTGCTGATGCCGGAGGAGTCTCCGTTTCGCCGGCAGATGCGTGACCAGTACCACGAGCCGCTGCCGGAGATCGCGGGGTCGCTGCTGCCAAAAGTCGAGGAGCTGGCAATGAATAAGCTCGTGGTCATTGATCCGGATGATGACGGCGCGACGCGGGCGGCGCTGGAAGAGCTGTGCGCGGGGACGGCGCATGTGACACAGGCAGTGCCACACTTCATCGAGGTGTTGCCGGCGGGTGCGTCGAAGGGCATAGGGCTACGGTGGTTACTGGAGCAGATGGCGGTGGAGCCAGCGCGAGTAATGGCCATTGGCGACGGCGAGAATGACATCGAGATGATAGAGATGGTGGGGCTGGGCGTGGCGATGGCTAACGCCCACCCACGCGTGAAGGCGGTGGCGGACGTGCAGACAGGTGACAACACAAGTAGCGGTGTGGCGCAAGCTTTGGAACGCTTTGTGCTTTCACCCACTTAGTGCAGACCGACCGTCCTACAGCGGTAAGATGGTGCTCACCCCACTTAAGATAGGGTTAATTTCGACCTAAAGTACAGTGTTTAACAACGGCTTGGGTGGTTACAATACGTAGCTTGCAATTTTGTAGAAGGTTACGTTAGTTATGTCATTCAAGCCTATCGATCGTCGCCTGCTCACTATTTTGGTGATCGTTTTTGTGCAGATGGTGGGCGCGGCGATGGTCTTGCCAATTCTGCCCCTGTTCGCACAGCGTGAATTTGAGATGTCGCCGGGCGTGATCACGCTGCTTATTTCAGCATTTTTCGCCGCGCAGTTTATCGGCGGGCCTTACCTGGGTCGCCTCTCAGACCAGTACGGACGCCTGCCGGTGCTGATCGTGAGCCAAATTGGCACGGCGTTTAGCTTCGTCTTGTTGGGCGGCGCGACGAGCGTGTGGATGTTGTTCGCCGCGCGCATTCTGGACGGTCTGACGGGCGGGAACATCATTGTGGCGCAGGCCTATATCACCGATATCACGCCGCGCGAGCAGCGCACGGCGGCGCTGGGGTACATTTTTGCCGTGTTCGGCCTGGGGTTCATCTTTGGACCGGCGTTGGGCGGCGTGCTCTCGGCGGCGTTCGGGGCGCGGATACCGTTCTATATTGCAGCGGCGGCGGCGTTCGTCGCCGTCATCATGACCTGGCGCGTGCTGGACGAGACGGTGACCGATGAGCAAAAGGCCAGCAGCCGCAGACACCGTGGCAGCCTGGCGTTGCGTGTGATTCTGAGCAATACACCACTGATGATCGTGTTGCTCATCGCGTTCGTGGGCCAGTTCGCTCTGGGTCTGTTGCAGGGCACGTTCGCGCTCTACAGCGAGGCGATTCTGTTTGCCGGGGAGAGTGAGGAGACGGTCAATCTGGGAGTCGGCCTCTTGCTGGCAGTGGTGGGCGTGGGTCAATTGCTGACGCAGACGGTGTTGCTGAAACGGCTGCTGGCGCGGTTTGGCGACTTGTGGCTGGTCTTCGCCGGTAGCATCATCCGCTCGCTGGGGTTGTTCATTTTTGCCATTTTCACCACGCCACTGCTTGGCGCGTTTGGCTCCCTGTTTTTTGCCATCGGCATGGGCCTGCTGATGCCGCCTCTGCAAT
Source organism: uncultured Ardenticatenaceae bacterium (assembly GCA_964432035.1). Classification (GTDB taxonomy): domain Bacteria; phylum Chloroflexota; class Anaerolineae; order Promineifilales; family Promineifilaceae; genus JAAYYY01. Next base: position 657 of record CAYSMQ010000053.1, on the reverse strand, counting down.
CGTTGACCACGCAGACGGTGCCCGACTCTCTGCGCGGCGGCGCGCTGGGTGTGTACCAGTCGTCGGTTAGCCTGGCGACGATCGTGAGTACGGCGGTGGCGGGGACGATATTTGCTATCAATCCTACGATGCCGTTTTGGGTGGGCGCGTCACTTTCGCTGTTAGCTCTGGTTCCGGCGTTGCTGCTGACGTACCAGATACGCCGGCAAAAGGCGGTTGAGAGCAGCGCGGCGGCGGATTAGGTGAGCGTGTGAGGTGTCACATGTTAGGGACTTGACACGTGGCACCTGACACTTGATACTCCCCTTATGCAAACACTGGTTAACTGGCTAGAAGAAATACTGTCGCTGGGCTCGTTGTTTCAGGCGCGGTTGTTGGCCTCGGTGCTGGTTGTTGCCCTGGTGCTGGTGGCGCGACCGCTGCTGCTGGCGATCGTGCGCTGGCGCACGGAAGATATCACGGTGCACTATCGCTGGCGCAAGATCATTGGCTACGCCAGTCTGCTACTTGGGCTGATCACGCTGGCTCAGGTGTGGCTGGTTGGTAGCCGCGCCTTTGCTACTTACTTCGGACTTCTGTCGGCGGGCCTGGCTATCGCGCTAAAAGACCCTGTGAGCAACGTGTTTGGCTGGTTGTTCATCATTACGCGCCGGCCGT
>CAYSMQ010000052.1:0-17416 GCA_964432035.1 uncultured Ardenticatenaceae bacterium | reverse complement strand
GTGCCGCTGCGTGGCATGATGCCGTGGATGAACAGGCCAGGTCCGTGGCTCGTGCCGCGCGCGTCGCGCGCGGCGTCGAGGGCGGCAGGGCTGGCGGCGCCCAGGCGTTGGGCAGTACGGCCGCGGGCATCGGTGGTGAAGCCGCGAGTCTCGAAGAAGTAGTTTAGATATTTTTTGGCGTCGTGCAGCGGGAGGGTTTCTCTGTTCATGGGTTTTGGGCGTTAGGGTAATCAGGTAACGGGCTTGCGGTAGCGGCACCACCAGAGCATCTCTTTGGCCTGGTAGCCGGGCGGAGGGTTTTCGTGGAAGAATCGGTAGAACTCTTTTGGGCTGGGTCCTTTGGGCCGGATTTTGCTGAATTCCTGGGTCCAGCCGCGGAAGAGATGTCGCTCGAAAAGTTGCGTTGTGAGCACGTGTGGTTCGGTGAATGTGGGCCGCTCGCGCAGGCCAATGGAGCCGATGAAGTGGCCGCCGGGGCGCGTGATGCGGTCGATTTCTTTCATGACGGCAACGGGGTCTTCGACGTGGTCGAGGGCGTTGATGGAGATGACGACGTCGACGTAGCCGGAGGGCAGCGGAATGCGCTCGCCGGGAGCGTTGAGATAGAGCATATCGTGGTCGCCGATGCCAAGTTCCATGAAGCGGTCGGCGAGGGGGTCGAGGCCGATGCGGGCGCGAGCGTTGGGAATCCAACAGAGAGTGCAGGCGGGGCCGCTGCCGACGTCGAGTACGATCTTATCATCAAAGAAGGAGAGGTCCTCGACGTTGCCGGCGCCCGTCATGGTCTCCCGGTAGTTCTCGGTGAGGGGGGCCAGGGTGCCGTCGTTGCGATTGTATTTGTCCAACCAGGTGAGGAAGTGGGCGTCTCTTTTGGTGGGTGCGCCGCGCAGGCGACGGGCGAAGTCGGTCTCGAAAAGGCGCCGGGCGTGGGTGCGCGGCAGCAGGCGCTTGAGCGCGTGCCAGGTGAGGCGGGCGATGTTGTAGGCGGCGTTCGTGGCGGATTCTGTAATTGAGGACATGGCTTGCCTTTAGCGAACTTGCGCGCGGAGGCGGCGCAGCATGGTGGCGGCGGGTGTGTTGTTGTAGCGCAGGTGTAGGAAGTAGAGGTATTTGAGCCGGCGCAGGAGTTGGTAGGTGAGCCGGGCGCGTCGGCTGACGCGGAGTGGGTCCCAGCCGGCGGGTACGTTGTAGCCCCAGGTTTGCATGAGCGGGCCGAAGACGCGCCGGGCCTGGGAAATCGTCTCGGGCGTGTAGTACTCTTGCCAGGCGCGGCGTTTGCTTTTGGTCTTGTTGCGCACGGGTACGGGACGTACTTGTTTGATATTGAGTTGCTTGAGGACCTGGGAGAAACCATCTTGGAGGTTCTCAAAGCGAATGACGTAGTCGAGGTGTGGTGCGGATAGGTCGATCATGTCGCTGAAGGGAAGGCGGTAGTAGCGGCGGAAGTAGGCGGCGAAGCTGGCGTCTGTTTCCTGGATGAATTTGTAAAGGTGAAGGTCGGTGTAGTCGGCCTTGTGCGTCTCGATGGCGTCGGGCCGCGAAAAGGCTTGTTTGTGGTCGTCCCTGAGCTTGCAGTATTGACTGACGGCTTTGTCCAGTGGATGGCGCACTGTGGCGAAGGTGAAGTAGTCGCGGGCGCCGGCTGCGTGTGGCGAGCGGTGGAACTCAGGGTAGCTGGCGTGTTTGTGCAGGATGGGCTCTCCTCCGTAGTGGTCGCATAGCTCGCGATGGATGGCCCAGGAGCCGGTCAGTGGGATTTCGATGAAGAGATAGCGGTGGATGTGGCTGATGATCATGATAAGCTAGGGTTGGGAGCTAGAGCTAGAGTGTTTCCTTTATCCTCTCGCTCTCGGCGCTCTCCTCCATCCTCTTTCAAAATGCGGTCGAGGGCGACAAGGCCACCGAGGAAGAGCCAGGCCAGGAGACTGGAGCGGAAGCCACCGAAGCCGATGTTATAGACGAAGGGGATGACCCAGTCGCCGAGCATGCCGGCGAAGAGGGTGCCGGCGACGCCGCCAAGGCAACCGTAGACGTAGGCGCGGCTGAATCCTTCGGGGACGCGCAGGCGCAGGGACCAGGCCAGGCGGGTCACCTCCCAGAAGAACCAGAGGAAGGCCAGGAACCCGAGGAAGCCTGTCTGGGCCAGGATGTCGATGTACTGGTTGTGCGAGTTAAACTGCACGTTGTAGCCCCGAATGCCGAGCAGGGGCGTGACGTGGCGGTAATTGGAGGGCCCGAGGCCGAAGAGCGGACTGACTCTGATTATTTCTGCCGTTAACTCCCAGGCCTCTAGACGTGTGTTGTAGCTGTATGCGTCGTCGGCGATAAGGGTGCGCAGGAGAGGTCCGGCTACCGCAAGGGCGGCGCCGAACACGGGCAGCAGGAGATACCTCGAGCGTAGGGCAAGGATGACGACGACGCTGACAACGGCGGGAAGCCAGCCGGAACGCCAGCGAGGCGTGATGCCCAGGGTGGCGTAAAAGAGGAGGAGGACCAGGCCTGTTAGGGCCACTCTGACGGGCAGAGAGAGGCGCCGGTTGAACAACAGTTGGGAAAACGCCAGGGCAGCGGTCCAAAGGTAGAAGAGGCTTCCGAAGCCGCCGTGGTCGAAGAAGCGACCGAGATAGGGTCGTAGTGGCGGAGCGGCGCGCACGAGCAGGTAGACGGCAGCGACTGCCAGGAAGCCCCAGACGGTGAGTTCAATGGCGCGGATGGTCTGGAACTGGATGGCGCTGTAGAGAAAGGCGAGCACGGCGAGAATAAAGAGGAGGAGGCCGCCAATCTGGGCGGGCAGGGAGGCGGCGCCGGCGAATTGGAACCAGCGCAACTGACCTATGAAGAAGGAGATGATGACGGAAATGACAAGGAGCAGGGTGGGCGCCAGAATACGAGCCTCGATGGCGGGGAAGCGGGTTTGTTTGACGAGAAGGCCAAGCAACCAGAGACCGCTTAGCCCCATGAGCAGGAGAATGGCGGCGTTTAGGCTGGTGCCGGTGCCGGTGCCGATAGAGAAGGGCACGGCAATGGCGGCGATAATGATGAGTAGCGGCGTTAGTGGCTGCAAGCGGGTACTGAGTACTAGGCCTAGCCCCAGGGCGATTGGCGCCAGCAGGAGGGGCGTGGGCCGCAGACCGGCGACGACGCTGGCCAGGAGCACCGTGAAGATGAGGGCCAGTGGTAGTAAGATCTTGCGCAGGACGGAGGGCGACACCAGGCGAGTGAGGAGTTGAGGAACACCGTTCGGTGTCTTGGCGAAATCAAACATGGCGAGTGGCAATAGATTCCAAAAGGGAGATGAAGGGCGGCAGGGCCCTGTTCCAGTCGTACTTTTGTTGCACGAGACGATAGGCGTCGTCGGCCAGGCGGTGGCGCAGAGTCGGTTGTTCCATCAGGCGCAGGACGGCGTGGGCGAAGGCCTGCGGCTCGTCGGCGAGCAGCAGGTGTTTGTCCTGAGTGACGTCGAGGCCTTCGGCGCCTTTGCGCGTGGAGACCACGGGTGTGCGCAGCGCCATCGCTTCCAGGATCTTGAGGCGAGTCCCGGCGCCGGTCCAGATGGGCGCAATGCTCACCGTGGCGCCGGCAATCAGAGGGTGCACGTCGTCCACGAAGCCGGTGAGCGTGACGTTGCCGGCGGGCGGCAGGGGCCGATCGACGGGTTGGCCGGTGATGAGCAGGGAGACGTTGGGGTTCTGGGCCCGGATGGCAGGGTAAACTTCTTGCAGAAACCAGACCATGGCCTCGTAGTTGGGTTCGTACGTGAGCGCGCCGCTGAAAATGAGGGTGTGCGGCTGCGCGTGGCCCGATACGCTGGCGTATTGGGCCACGTCTACGCAGTTAGGCAAGAGGAGAACGTCTGGAGCTTGCCCGTTGGACGTCTGGTGTCCACCGTCCGGCCGTTGTTTAGAATGGCCATTGAGGACGTGCCGGTGCAAAAGGCGATACTCTGTTTCGGAGACGACGGTACAGGCGCGGAAGTGGCGCAGCAGGCGGCGCAGATAGCGGCTGTGCTTGGCCCAGGTCAAACGGTAGCGCAGGCGGGCACGCGTCGTTTTGGCGTGCGCGTATTGTTCGTAGAGCACGCCGGTCTCGATATCTTCGAAGACGGCGGGATGATGGCGGAAGACGGGCGCGTAGCCGGCCATAGCAATTTCAGAAGCAATGACCATGTCAAACTGGCCGCCGTCCAGACTTTGCTGGATGCGCCTGGCCATCTCCGGCGAATAGGTGTCGACGACGGCGCGCGGTTTGGGACTTAAGAAAGCAGCCCGGGCGCGCCAGCTTTGTGGTTGGAACGGTTTCCAGGGTACAGTCTGCACGCGGCGACAAAGGCTGCTAAGGGCAGAGTGGGCCTCGTCATCGCGCTTATCAGGATCGCGGACGAACGTGATGAGTTCGATTTCATGTTCCTGAGCCAGCCCGCGCAATAGATGGTAAATGCGCATCTTCGAGCCGTTATTAGGCGGGTAGGGGTACCAGGCGGAAAGGAAGAGGATCTTCATGAAGGAACGCGAACCGGTTTGGAGGAAGCCACAGTGTGCTGCAGGACGGCTTCAATTTTGTCTAGCATGGTTTCCAGCGTAAATTCCTGGGCGACGCGGGTGTAGGCGGCCTGGGCCAGGGTTGTGCGCAAGGGGGGATTCTCCAGCAGTTGGATTAGCTTTTGGGCCAGAGCGGCAGCGTCGCCGGGTGGAAAGAGCAGGCCGTTCACGCCATCGTCGATGAGCTCTGAGGTGCCGCCGAGAGGCGTGGCGACAACGACGAGGCCGCTGGCCATTGCTTCGAGCGGGGTGCGGGCGAAAGGTTCGGGCCAGCGGGAGGGTAGGAGCAAGACGTGGTGGCGGCGTAGCACGGCGGGCATCGCTTCGTGTGGCACCTGGCCCAGGAAGGTGACGTGATCGCTTATGTCGGCGGCCAGTCCTTTGAAGCGCGTGACGTGTGTTTGGTCGCCGGAACCCGCGATAGATAGGTGGACATTTGTGTGGCCGCCGACTGCGCTAGGCCATTCGGCAGAACGGCCCTGCTGCAGCAAGTGGGCCAGAGCCTCGATGGCTGTGTCCACCCCTTTCGTCGGGTGCAGACGGCCGGCGTAGAGCAGGTTTAGGGGGCCGGCTGCGCGGTCGCCGGTTGGCACGTGACCGTTGTAGCGTGCGAGGTCAATACCGTTGTGCACAATGACGGCGTTGTCCATAGGGACGCCGGCTTGTAGCAGGTGGTCGCGGGTGGCGGCGCTGACGCAGATACTGTTCGGGAATTGCAGGTCTCCTTCCCGGCGCTCGCTCTGCAGCATGCGCAGGGCGACACGGGCGACAAGGCGCTTGGGAAGGCGCGAGTACAAGGTGCGGCCTTCTTGGCGCCAGTAGAGTTCGTGTTGGCTGGGCAGCGTGGGCCAATAGTCGGCGAAGCGGTACAGGACGGCAGCCTCAGGCGCTCGCTTTTCGAAGCGGCGAGGGACGGAGCGGGGCAGGTTCCACATGCCCCAGATGAATGTGACGTCGGGCGCAAATGTGCGCAGAACGTCATCGATGCGCTGGACGTTCACGCGCTCGCGGCGGCGACGGTCGGTGAAAAAGGTGACGCTTTGGCGCCAGGGAACGAAGTCCATTTCGAGATAGAGGTGGCGATAAACGCCGTCTTCTTGCACCGGGCTGTTGTTTACGCCATGCATGCTGGTGAGGACGGCCGTTTCGTGCCCGCGGGCCTGTAGGCCATGGACAACCTGTTGGCAGGAGCGACCCTGGCCGCCGAGTTCGTGGGGTGGGTAGAAGTTGGTGACGAATAGGATGCGCATGTCGCTTCGCTTACGGAGCTAGAGCGGAGAGCTAGAGGGTGTTTCTCTATCCTCTCGCTCTACCGTCTCTAAAAGATAATCCTCAATACGGTCTGTCATATGCTCGAGGGTGTAGGACTCGAGGACGGTGCAGCGGCCGGCGTGGGCCAGCCTGGCGCAGAGGGCGGGATCCTGGCTGAGGCGGCATAGTTGTGCGGCAAGGCGCTCGGCGTCCTGGGGCGGAAATGTAAGCCCGTTGTGGTTCTCGCGCAGAATCTCGGGCGTGCCGCCGGTGGTGGTGCCCACCACGACGAGACCGGCGAGCATGGCCTCCTGCAGGGTGCGGGCGAAAGGTTCCTCATAGATGGACGGGAAAACGAGGACGTCGGCGTCGCGCAAGACGACGGGTATGTCGGTCTTGGGTACTTGGCCGTGGAAGCTGACGCAGTCGCCCAGGTCGTGTTGCTTGACGAAGTCGCGCAGAGAGGCTTCATATTGGGGCGAGCCGGCGCCGACGACGTCGAGGGTGAAGTGGCTGCCTGTGTGGTTTCCATCGTTGAGTCTGTCCATCGCTTCAAGAGCGGTGTGTACGCCTTTGTGTTCGACGAGCTGGCCAGCATAGAGTGCCTTGAGGGGCTGGGCGCTGAAATCTCTCTCGGGTATGCGACTGAAGCCGTTTAGGCGCGTGCCGCCGTGGATGACGCGGGCGTCTTGCAGGGGGACGCCATTGCCGATGAGGATGTCGCGCACGGCGGCGCTGACGCAGATGGTGTGACGGAAGGCGGGTTTATCCTGTTCTTCAGCGGCCAGCATTCTGAGAGCTATCGTCTGTAGAAGTTTGCGCGGGAGGCGCGTATACCAGTGGCGGCCGGGCCGGCGCCAATAGGCAGTGTGCATGCTTTGGGCGGCGGGCCAGTAGTCGGACAGGAAGTAGACGGTGCGCGCGGGCATGAGGCGCTCGGCGACGGCGGGCACGCTGTGGGACATGGCCCACATGCCCCAGATAAAGATGAGATCTGGTTGGAACGCGTTAACGATGTGCCTGACGGTGCGTATGTTCTCGCGCCGCTGCCGCCACCAGCGAAGGAAGAAGTGCAGGGGACGGTAGTGGAGCAGGTCGCCGTCAAGGTGCAGAAGGCGAAAGACGTCGTGTTGCTCCTGCATGTTGGGTTCGCCGGACGCCTTATGCGCCTCGTGGCGGCTGGTGAGTACGCCGATGTGATGACCGCGGGCGCGTAGGCCGTCGGCCACTTCCTGGCACCACTGGGTGTAGCCGCCGGGTCTAGCCGGAGGGTAGAAGTTGGAAAGGAAAAGGATGCGCATGGTTAGTCGACGTAGCCGAGGGCGCGGAGACGGCGGGTTGTTGCTTCGTCCAGGTCCAGGGCGGGTGTGGGCATGGATGGGGCGGTGGCCTGGACGCGCTGTAGGTGGGCATCCACATGGGTCTGGAGTTGTTTAACAATGACGGGATGGTCGGGGGCGATGTTGCACGTTTCGCCGGGATCGCTTTGTAGATCGTATAGCTCGGGTCTGTCTGGGTTTTTGTTGTCCCAGATGAGTTTGTGAGTTGCCGTACGAACGGCCATGCGGTGCCAGGGTGGGCGGTGCATTTCGCTCACGGCAGCGACGGGTTCATATTGGCCCTCATCAGTCCACAGAGGCACGAGGCTCTGTCCGGCAACCCCATCAGGCGCAGGGCAACCGGCCAGGTCGAGCAGCGTGGGCATGAGGTCGAGGAGGCTGACTTGCGGTTCAATGACGACCCCGCTGGGCCCGGAGGGCAGACGCATGATGAAGGGCACGTTGATGATTTCGTCGTAGAGGTTGCTTTCCCAGTGGCCCCAACGGCCGTGCTCGAAGAACTCTTCGCCGTGGTCGGAGAGAAGGACGACGATGGTGTTTTGCAGTTGCTGCTGAATTTGCAGATGATCCATTAGGCGCCCGATCTGGCAGTCGAGGAATTGCAGCGCCTGTTCGTAGAGGCGGGCGAAGCGCTGCTGCTGGGCGCTGCTGATGGCGCCGTCGCGCTTGAAGCTGCTCTTGCGGTGCATGATGCCCAGGTCCTGCCAGGCGAGGGCTAGCTCTTGTGGCTCGCTTAGCTCGTGCTCCAAATGGTAGGGCCAGTGGACGTCCATGTAGTGCAGCCAAAGAAAGAAGGGACGCCGACGCCCAGCGTGAAGCCACTGCATGGCGGCAGCCGTGAGCCGGTCGGCTGGTGTATAGACGGCGGCGGGCGGCCACCGAAGGTTGCTATCAAGCGGCAGCCGGCGGCCGAGGGCGCGAGCCAGACGGTGGGTGATCGGTTTTCTCAGCAGGATCTGCCCACCTTTGATACGGCGCAGGAGGGGATCTGTGCCTTGGGGAACGAGATCGACAAAGTGCTGGAAGCCGCGGTCGTAGCCGGTGTCGCGGCTGAGATGGGGGTTTGTGGAGAAAGCGGCAGTGTTGTAACCGTGCTTTGCCAGGGCTTCAACAGGCGAAGGGCGCTCGGAGGAAAGCCGGCCCAAACAGCCCCCGTGAGTAGCGGCGTGGGTGGCGGTTACGATGGCGGGAAAAGCTCCCTGCGTCCAGGAGCCGGCCGTAATGGCCGTTTGGAAGCGTAGACCTTCACGCGCCAGGCGGTCGATGTTAGGCGTGAGCTGGCCGACATGACCATAGCAGCCGAGGCGGTCGCGGCGCAGGGTGTCGATAGTTAGGAGGAGGATGTTGGGAGGTGTCATGTTTGCGAAGAAGATAGAAGATAGAAGGAAGAAGACAGAACTTGTATGCTTGCTAGCGGCGCCGGAGGGAGAAGGCGATGGCGGCGACGATGACGACGAGGGCCGGAAGTATGGCCTGGGCCAGTAGGGCCGCGGGTGAGCCGTCGCTGGTGGTCGGGTTCGCGGCGGCCTGGAAAGCGGGCGTGGTTGTTGGCGCCGGCGTGGCCGCTATGTCGGTGGGCGCCGGCGTGGTCGTCGTTTCCTGCGCGGTGACCTGCTCGCCGGTGTACGTGGGCGCGGGTTGGATGGGTGCAGAGGCGTCGTCGCCGAGTGTGGTGCTCATGGCGTAGAGGGCGTAATCTCCATTTTCGGCGCGGTCGTAGAAGGTTGCGAGCAGGTGGTTGCCGCGCAGAAGGGTGGCGCGGACGCCGTGGGCGTTGACCTTGTTTTGCGCTGTTTCGTTGGAATCACGTCGCATAAGATAGAAGAGGTTAGGGTCGGACGGCGGCCGTTTTGACGTAGTAGACGCGTCTGCGTCCCAACTAAGGTAATACATGCCGTCCGGCCAGCGAATGTGGCCGATGTAGTGGACGCCGCCGGCGTCGTCCGTGAGGAGGGCTTCGCCCTGGGCCTGACCGTGGAGTTCGCCAAACGCTTTTCTAATAGGCTCGGACCACGTAGCGCCGCCGTCGCTGGAGATGCTCTGGTTGCGGTACTGGAGTTCACCGCCGGCCCAGAGGGCAATGGCGGTATCTTCGTGGACGACCAGGGACGGTTCGGCGTTGTCGAGCAGAAACGTTCCGTCATTGGACACATCAAGGTCTGTTGGAGGAGGCCAGCTGTTTCCACCGTCGGTGGACCGCGTGTAGCGAATGCGGCCGGCGCCTAAGATCGTGCCTAGCTCTTCCTTTTCGCTCCAGACGACGTGCAGGCGATTCTGGGCATCGATGAGGAATTGGAAGGTGTCGGGAATATAGCCGGCGGGAATGTCGCTGCTTAACCACATCTCTTCTGACCACGTTTCGCCGCCGTCTAGCGACTGGCGATAGTAGAGGCCGGGTCGCAGGGCGCCTTGTCGGGAAGTGACGAGGTGATGCACGCCGTTTGTGTCGACGTGTAACTCGTGGCTGAAGGCGGGCGCTTGTAGGCTGCGGACGTCTTCCCAGGCGCGGATGGAGAGTGCCTGGTGTGCGGGCACGGAGGTGAAGTAGATATTGGCGCCGCTAAATCCAATCCAGGAAAGGTGAAGAGTACCGCTGTCATCGATTGAGGCGGAGAGTGTGGTCCCGATGTTATGCCCACCCGCCGGCACAAAGAGGTCCAGTTGCGGTGACCAGGCAACGCCGTCGAATTGGGCGTAGGTGATGACGCGGCCTTGGGATCGTTCTTCGATCCAGAAAACGTGGCCATTGCCGTAGGAATCGGCCACGGTTGCTGCGCGGAGAGAGGCGAGGAGGTTACCGGGGCGCGAAAGACGGACGGGGCCGTTCCACTCCTCTGTGAGTGTGGCGGTTTGCGCACTCGCGTTGCGCGATAGGGTGAGGAGCGCGAAGTTTATTAGGATGAGGATGAGGAATTTCGGTAAGTATTTTGGCATAGCAAACAGGACGAAATTCTATAATAGCCGGCGGTAGATTTCGGTGAGTTGGCTGGCGTATTCTTCCCATGAGTGTTTGGTTTGGGCCTGGCGGCGGGCGTTGGCGCCGAGGCGCGCGCGTCGAGCCGGGTCTTGCAGCAGGCAGGTGATGGCAGCGGCGAAAGCGCGGGCGTCGCCGGGCGGGGTCAGGAGCGCAGTTTGGTCGTGCTCAAGGACGGCCGTAGCCTGGTCGACGTCCGTGGCCAGGATGGCTTTTCCGGCGGCCATGTACTCGAATAGTTTTAAGGGTGTGCCCGTTCCCCCCTTACTGGGCGGGAGCGCAGGACTGGGCGCGACGAGGATATCGGCCAGAGCCATCATATGCGGGATGCGGTGGTGGGGTATCATACCGGTCATGATGACGCTGCCGGCGAGACCTTGTTCGTGGACGCGCTGCTGGATCTGGGTTCTGGTTGCGCCATCGCCGACGAGAACTAGGAGGGCGTCTGGCGTTTGTTGGCGGACATTAGTAAAGCTGTCGAGGAGTAGCTCAAGGTCGTGCCAGTGGTGGAAGCCGCCGATCCACATGATGACGGGCTGGCCGCTGAGCGGGACGACAGTTCCCTCTATTGTTTGTAAACGACGTTCTTCCGGGCCAACCGATTGGGCGCGGGCGAAGCGCTCGGTGTCTGCGGCGCAGGGAAGGGCGGCGAGACGCTGGGCGGGAATGTCCCACTCTTGTTGCAGGTGCCGGGCTAGGCCGGCAGAGACGGTGACGATCACGTCGGCGCTGTTGAAGCAAAAGCGCGTCGCCCAGCGAGCCCAAAGGCGACGTAGGCCCCGCTCTGGTTTGCCTTTGGCGCGCCGTTGTTGCAGAAGATCGGCGTTAACTTCGAGAACGAAGGGGACGTCGAGCCGGCGACTTGCGAGTGCGCCACCGAGGGCCATGAGATTGAAACGCTCGTGTATGATGTGTTGGTTGAAACGGTTGTCTGGCGTCAACCCTGGTAGTGTATGCCTGACGGCGTCGTAGAAGCGCAGACTGTCGAAAAGCGCCAGGTAGGGCAGACGCAGGTCCTTTTGGATGCGGCGGACACCGCGCTCGAATAGTCTAAAAATGGGCCGGCCGGCGAGGCCTAGTTGTCCAAACATGCTTGGCGCCGGTTTATCGTAGAAGATACGGAGATCGCTGGTGTTGATGACTTGTTGGCCGACGAGGGCCAGAAGGCGGACGTCGTGACCGGCGTTTTGTAGGGAACGCATGGTGTAGTAGATGTGTAGTTGCGCGGCCTGGGGCTGGGCGAAGTCGATGCCAGGTGCCTGAAAGAGGTGGGTGATGGAGAAGGTCTCTGGAGTGTGATCGTTGGTGTGTGGCGTGTTGTTTATGCCACACTTCACACTTGACACTCTGCGTTCTACAGCCGTCTGTTGCCTACGGTCGCTCATTATAAGTATCCCAGCGCTTTGAGGCGGCGCTCGAGGGCGTCGTGCGTCGGCGAAGCAGCGTCATCTGTTGGCGAGAGGATGGTGTCGGGATAGCGGCCGGCGGAGCGGACGAATTCGAGCATGTCGGAAAGTTGGGCGCGACCGTCGCGGCGGTCGCCAAGCCGTTCATAGTTGTCGGGGGTGATGTCGTAGGCGGCGGGGCCAAGGCGGCGGGACAGGAGGAGCTTGGGGCCCTGGTCCTGGAAGGCAATGCCGCCGTTGCCGTAGCCGGCGGAGTCGGCATAGAGAGGGCGCGGACCGTCGCTATAAAGGGAAACGCCGTCGAAAACGCCGGGCTCGTAGGCGATGCGGGCCTGATCGAGAAGCGTAGGCAGGATGTCGATGAGCCGAAAGCAGCGAGGATATACACCTGTAGCCCTGGCGCCCCAGATGAGCAGGGGCACTTTTATGAGACCGTTGTAGGGTTCTAGCTGGTGACGCCAGACTTCTTCGTCGTGGATGCCTTCGCGTCGCAGATCGTCTTCGACGTCCCAGAACATATCGCCGTGGTCGGAGCAGAGGATGATGATGGTGTTATCGTGCTGGTTGAGTTCTTGTAGGGTACGCAGGATGTCGTTAATGTAGACGTCTTCAAATTTCTGCAGTCCGCGGATGAAGCCTTCGACGATGCGGAAGCGCCAGCGGCGGCGGCTGAGGGTGCTAACGTAGCCGGAGCTTTTGAAGATCTCACGGTAGGGTGAGTGGGTGTAGAGGCTACGCAGGAACAAGGTGAAGGGGCCGTTTGGAGCAGCCTGGCGAATGAAGTCGACCGAGGCATCGCGCTGTTCTTGTAGGGTGAGGAAGCGGCGATCCTGTCCGTAGAACCAACCCCAATTTTCTTCGAAGTAGCGGTCTTCGCGGTGTTCCTGTCCGGCCGTGTTGCGCACGGTATAGCCCCAGCCATCGAGGATGCTGCCGATTTGGTAGCCTTGTTGGCGCAAGATGCTGAAGAGGGTGGGACAAGATTCGTCGAAGTCGGCGCAGAGCGAGATGTAGGCATCATCATGCGCGGCCAGCTGGGATACGCCGCAGTTGAACGGATAGCGCCCGGTTAAGAAGGAGAAGACGGAGGGGTAGGTCCAGCTGCCCTGGGCGAAGGCGCGAGGGAAAGTGAGGGCCTGGGGTGCGAGGCTCTGCAGGCCGCCGCGCTGGAGGTAGGCGGCGAAGATGTCGGCGCGGAGAGCGTCGAGCATGAGCCATATGACGTTTGGGTGAGAGCGAGAGTTAGAGCGAGAGTTAGAGCTAGAGTGATAGTGGAGAGCTAGAGTGTCCCCATTCGCTCGGTCCTCTTTTCTCTTGCTCAACCCTCCGTCTTCTATCTGGGCGTAGCGGAGGCGGTCGCGGAAAAGGGTGTAGGCCTCTTGTAGCGCGGCGGCGGGTGGCGCGAGGAGATTACGCGCGAGTTTCTGCGCGAATTGGGTCCAGGCGCCCTGGGCAGCGAGCTGCCGGGCGCGGTTAAGTTTACGGTGGAGTGTGGAATTAGATTGGTTACTGTTCATAGCCCATGCCGGTGATGCACTCTGCTATGTGTTCGTTGACAGTTTGCAGATCGCGTCGGTCCATGTCTTTTTGCCACGCGTTGAGGCGCTCGAGTGAGAATTGGGGGAGGTCGACGAAGTCGGGAGACAATCCGCAGGAGGCGGCGATTTGCGCAAAGGTCGGGCCGGGATCGGCGGCTATATCTTCAATCTTTAGCTCGAGGTAGCACCGCTCAGTTAAGGGCAGCGTTTCTTTCAGGTCGAACCAGCGATCATACATGTTCTTGAGAAGGACGCAGACATCGTGCACGTTGCGCGGGGCGCGTTTCCAGGTGTCTTTGGTCATGGAGTAGACAACGCCGCGCGGATCTCGTTTGATGTGGACGAAAATGCTGTCTGGAAAGAGTTCCCATAGGAAGTCGAGATAGTAGATGCTGTGGGGCGTTTTCTCGGCCCAGGTGCTCTTGCCGGCGTGTTGGGCAGCTTGGAGGAAGAGGTTATCGACGAAGTTAGCGGCGAGGGTGGTGAGATGGTCGCGCCGGGAAAAGTAGCGGACGACCTTTAGGCTGTCGCGGGACAGATCGAGGCGCGTAGGGATGGCGTCGCGGCCGGTGAGGCGCTGTTTAACGGCCTGCAGGCGGCGGGCATAGCGGACGGCGCGGCCCTCGCGCTGCGGGTCGACTTGCCAGGCGTTGCCCTGGAATTCCAGTTCGGTAAGTTGGGCGCAGAATTGGTCGAGGCGCTGCCAGTAGGCGTCGGAGTTTTGGCCTCCGAGCCAAAGGGGGAGGTCGAAGCCGCGGTAGGGCGGGCGCTGGGGCGTGGTGAGATAGACGCGCATGAGGCGCTCGAAGTAGTAGAGGGCTTCGCGGGCATAGGCAGGAGCGTAACGCACGGTAAGGGCGTCGACAAGATCCTTGAGGCCATCAGGATCAATGAGAAAGCGCATTTCCTGGGGGAAGGCGTATATTTCTTTGTGGCAGCCGAGGGCCTCGTAGAAGATGGATGTGCCGCTACGGCCGGTGCCGCCAACGAAGATGCGGGGTGGGTTCATGACCTAAAGGGGGGCAAAATCCATCTGTGTGGCATGAAGACTCTAAAATCTGGCTTTTTGCCCCGTTCCGCAAGTGGGACCGGACGTCCGTTGACATCGCCTTCAACAACGTCGCAAAACGTGGCCGCACGAACGAAATCCTGGAGCTTATCATCACCGACAATGGAGATATCCAAACGGTAGCGGCCGGGCATCAGCAATAGTTCGTCGATCTCGCAAACAAACCGCTGCCCACCGTGTGGATCTGAAAAGTCTTGGGGGCCGCTGGTGCTGCTCTTGAAGGCTGTGATCGACTGGCCGAGCGAATCATAAAGTTTAAAGGAGCAAGCTATATCGGGCAGTATTCCATCGACTTCAAACACGAAGCGCGCTGGGCTGCCCGTTCTGAGGACAGGCGAGCCGCCGCTAGTAATGTGCACGGCAACTAGGCGTATCTGACCCTCGCCACTGCGATCTGTCCTTTGGCTAAGACTCTCACCTCCGTGCGCTTCAAGCATGTCAAGGTAGGTGTTGACTGCCCGCTCAATATGGTCGTCGACGACGAGGGAGCCGTTCTCCAGTAAGATCCCGCGCTGGCAGAGCGCGCGCAGAAGGCCAAGATTGTGACTGACGAAGAGTACGGTGCGACCTTCTTGGGCCACATCTTCCATCCTACCTAGGCACTTCTTTTGAAAGGCGACGTCGCCCACGGCGAGCACTTCGTCGACGAGGAGAATTTCAGGTTCGAGGTGAGCGGCGACTGAAAACGCCAGGCGCACATACATGCCGCTGGAGTAATGTTTGACCGGCGTTTCAATAAATTGATGGAGCTCTGCAAAGCTTACGATTTGGTCGAACTTAGCAGCGATTTCGTCCTTTTTCATTCCCAGAATGGCGCCATTGAGGTATACGTTTTCGCGCCCGGTCAATTCAGGGTGAAAACCGGTGCCGACTTCGAGGAGCGAACCGACGCGACCATAAATGGTGGCCTCGCCGGCGGTCGGTTCGGTGATGCGCGATAGAACCTTTAGCAAGGTGCTTTTGCCGGCGCCATTGCGACCAACGACGCCTACGACTTCCCCGCGGCGAATCTGTAGCGACACGTCCTTCAGGGCCCAGATCGCCTCGTCTAATTCAGCCGCACCGGTGGCCTGACCGTGGAGTAGTTTGCGTGCGCGACGCAAGGGACCCTTGGCAATGTCTACCAGTTGCTCGCCAAGGCGATCGTAATGCTTCTGCGGGCCGCCGATGCGATATTGTTTACTAAGTGCGTTGGTTTGGATGGCGATATTAGTCATGAGGATGGCAGAAGAGAGAAGGAAGAAGGTTTTCGTTCTTCCTTACTCTTTATTGATTTAGATGACATCAGCGAACGTTTTCTCCATGCGTCGGAAGTAGAAGACGCCGCTTACTAACAAGGTGGCGGCAACCAATGAGGACACGACGATCATAGGGCCGGGCGCCGTGTCTGTTCCGAGCAAGGCCCAGCGAAAGCCTTCGACCACCCCGGCCATGGGGTTGATGCCGTAAAGGGTGCGCCAGGGCTCTTCTAGCAAGCTGCTGGGATAAGCAATGGGGGTAAGAAAGAGCCAGGCTTGTGCCAGAAAGGGAACGGTGTAGCGCACGTCGCGGAACTGGACATTCATAGCAGATAACCACAGACCAACGCCGAGCGACGTAGCCAGGGCCAAGAGCAAGAAGAAGGGCAACCAGACGATGTTGGCGGTCGGTAAGTAGCCAAAGCCAAGCATCATTGCCAGCAAGACGATGAAGGCGAGCAGGAAGTCAATGACGCCTGCGAACACGGTGGCAGTTGGCATCAACAAGCGTGGAAAATAAATCTTCTTAACCATATTGGCGTTAATGACAAGGCTGTTTGAGGCCTGTGTCAGAGCATTGCTAAAGAAGCTCCAAGGCACCAGGGCTGCGTAACTGAAAAGCGGATAAGGCAGGTCGTCTGACGGCATCTGCGCTAAGCGGCCAAAGAAGAGGCTGAAGATGACCATGGTGAAGAAGGGCTGAATGATGGCCCACGAGGCACCCATGATTGTCTGCTTGTAGCGAACTTTTATATCGCGCCAAATGAAGAAATAGAGTAGGTCGCGGTACTGCCATAGCTCGCTTAGCTGTAGTGAGGCCCAGCCCGTCGTGGGCTTGATATGTATAGGCCGTATTTCCCGTTCCTGACTTGCGTTTTTTTTCTTCTTCGGATTTAGCCAGGAAGCGGCTGGCGTTTCCGCCGTTTCTATCTGTTCTTGCATAGTCGTTTAGGACCTATTGTGTGCTAAAACTCAGAATTGATTCGAGGCATGCTCAACGAGTTCCTGGTTTGATTGTAAACCAGTCTTGGCCTCGTCTAAACAGCTTCGCAATTTACGTGCCAGTACCTCAACGTGTGGTTCCTTAAACATGTCCATAGAAGTGGAAATAGCTAGTTCGTGAACCTTTACGCCGTCGCTAACCAAGCGCCCCCAACCCAGGGTATGATCGTGTTTGCGTGCGCCGCGAAAGACGATCAATTCACCCGGATAAAGCTGAGGTTTATACTGTCGGTAAGCCCGTCGTAAGGTTTGCACCATTTCATGGTGGTGCGGCGGGTGGGGTACCGGCTTACCGAGGCCAGGAAACAGTTTGCGCGCGAGCTTCTTCCTTCTGAGCTGCTTCTTTGTACGTTTCCAAAGACGTGTGCTCCGTCTTGCTATCCTGCCGGTGATGTAGCTGAATGCTTTCTCGGGATTAGTGCCAAGTATCCTGGTCAGATGCTCAGACGCCCGCTCGCTGCGGCTGGGCAACAGGTCGGGATAGTCAGGCGTTGCGCCATCGAGGGAAACAAGCACGGCCACCTGCTGACCCAGTCGTTGCAGCTGCTGGGCCACCTCGAATGCGACGGTTGCGCCAAAGCAGTAACCACCCAAGAAGTACGGCCCCTTTGGTTGTACCGTTTGGATCTGTTCAATGTAGTAAGCGGCCATTTGCTCGACTGTGGTATGGAACGGCGCCGTGCCGTCGATTCCGCGCGGCTGCAGTCCGTAAAATGGTTGATCTGAACCGAGATGATGCGCCAGCATGCGATAGTGGATGACGTTACCGCCGCCTCCGTGCATGCAGAAGAACGGCGGTCTTGTGCCATGGGGCTGCAGTGGCACCAGGGAAGACACCGCTTCGCTGGCAGAAGAGGACCACCCTTCCTCACGAAGCAGCCGTGCCTGATCCTCGATGGTCCCGGCCTCCAGCAATGTTGATAGCGACAAGTTCTTGCCCGTCAACTTTTCAATTTCTGCAAACAAGCGGACTGCGAGGAATGAACTGCCGCCTAAATCGAAAAAGTTGTCGGTGACACCGATCGGCCGGACGCCGAAGAGCTTCTCCCAGATTTGAGTG
>CAYSMQ010000051.1:0-17508 GCA_964432035.1 uncultured Ardenticatenaceae bacterium | reverse complement strand
CGGAGGGCTACCTGTCGGTCGCTGGGCAGGATCGGCCGAGGGGGTGAAGGCGGACCGCGGACTGTGCGAGACGTGGGAGAAAGACAGTGGAACAGCCGGCGCAGTGTCGGTTGCGGTCATCACAGAGCCGGGCTATCTTAATCTCATTGACAGGCATGGTTTGGATCAGCGGAGAAAGGGACAGCATGGATGCACTTTACCTTGGCGTGGACATCGCGGGGGCCAGCAATACGTGGGTCGCCGTTCTGGCTGCCGGCGGTGAGGCGGTACAGGTGGTGCTGGATCCCTGCCGGCAGTCGCTGAAGCAGATCGTGTCATACTGTCGCACGGAAGCTGAGGCAGCCGTAGCCAACGACGCGCAAATAACGATCTCCCTGGAGGCAGATCGCGGGATTCGCGCCTCTGACAAGAAACTGCGCGAGCTCCTGCCGCCCGATTGCCGCAACTGGGTTGCCTCGGTCAACTCACTGATGTCCGTCCCCGTCCGCGGGCAGACGCTGGCTAATTTCCTCGCCCCTTACGTGGGCACGGTCCTGGAAACGCACCCGCGCGCCTCGCTCCTTTTCGCGCTAGGGGAGAGAGCCCACAGTCCGCTACAAACCTATAAACGGAAAGGCCAGGAGGGACATCCGGCTACGCTGCTGCTGTGGGAGTGGTGGGCCGAGCACTACGGACTCTCACCGGTGGCAACCTTACCTAGCGACGGCGCGCTGGATGCGCTGGTCTGCGCTACAGTTGCCTATCTCTATCATCATGCGCCTGATAGGTTACTGCGGCTCACGTCGGGTAAGGCGGACCTGCGGGGGAGTGGGCCATTTTATGTGGTGGGGGAAGGGTAAGCTCGGGTTAGAGAATATACGGAGTCGATTGCATCGGCTGTGTTGAACGGACGCCGTGGTCTAACGGTGGAGCATATCGACAAGCTGGCGCGGCGGTTTGGTTTGCCGCATGCACTGTTTTTTGAGGGCGAGCGCTCATCAGAGTGAGTTGTGTGGGAAAGGGAGACTAGCTGGGTGCACAGAGGTAGTAGATCCGACCTCACCTACGCCGATTTATGGTCTGGAAAAGCGCGTGGACTATAATTGGGTTCGCTTCAGGGGCTGGGAGTATTGTTGAGTCTAATTCAGCAAGGAGGCCGAGTCATGGTTCGTCGCTACAGGGTTTTCGTTTTGATGGCGGTCGTATTCGCTTTGTTGGTCGCCGCGCCGGCGATCGCGGGGCGGGGGAAGGATGGCGAGGGCGCTCAGATGGTTGTGGACGTCGAGTTTCTGGGGGAGGTGATTGTGCCTACGGGCACGGTTTTTGAGGCCACGGAGATTGGCGGGCTGTCGAGCATCACTTTTGACGCGCAGCGTAACGTCTATTATGTTTTGTCCGATGACCAGGGGAACCGCCCGACGGGCGATCCCGTTCGCTTCTACACGGTGGCCATCGACCTGGCGGACGGGACACTGGATGAAGAGGACGTCGATTTTCTGGCCGTTGAGCAGTTGTTTGATGACGGTAACATGCCATACGCTCCAGGCGGTCTTGATCCGGAAGGGTTTACGCTAGGGCGACCGGGGTTCTTGTTCATGTCCTCGGAGGGCAACACACTGGCGGATCCGATCATCGACCCCTTTATCAAGCGCTACAATCGCCAGGGACGGGTCACGGCAACGCTGCCGGTGCCGGACAAGTACATCCCGAACGGCGTCGACAAGGGTGTCCGCTTTAACCTGGCCTTTGAGAGCCTGAACCCCACGCCGGATGGGCGCCACCTGGTGACCGCGGGGGAGGGGGCGCTGTTCCAGGATGGGCCGGCCTCGACCTTTACCAACGGCAGCCTGGCGCGCATCCTACTCTACGACCTGGGCAAGCGCACGCCGACCAGCGAATATGTCTATGAGGTAGGACCGTGGGCGGAACCTTCTGACATCTTCGGGGTGAACGGGATCGTGGAAGTGTTACCGATCGACAACGCGGGGACGATGCTGGTGATGGAGCGCTCGTTCTCGGTCGGCGGCAACCTTGGCGGTGGCACGGGGAATGTGGTAGTAATCAACGAGATTTCGACGCAAGGGGCAACCGACGTTTTGGACGTGGACGCGCTTTACGAGGGCGGTTCGCCCATCCCCTTCACGCCGGTGTCACAGCGGGAGATCTTCGCTTACGACGATCTGGGCATTCCCATCGACAACGTCGAAGGCATGACGTTTGGCCCGACGCTGCCCGATGGGCGGCGGACGTTGGTCACGGTCAGCGACAACAACTTCGCGGCCGGGCAGTTCACGCAGTTTATCGTCCTGGCGCTGGAGATCGAGCCGGTAGAGTAACGGCCGACGACTGCATGGCCCTGGTAACGGCCGTCACCGCAACAGTTCGCGGTGACGGCCGTTTGCTTGAGAAGAGCGCTAGGCAGTGGCCGGAGGACGTCCACGAGTTATGTGGGGAGCGAGGGCAAACGGCGGACCGCTGGATGAGGCATTAGCGCTTTGGCGTGGGAGTTTTCTGCAAGATTGCTGAGAGATGCTCCGTGTATATTGGGGACAGATCGCAGTTGTTTGCCGGACGTGGACGTTATTGTGTCTGGCGCTCGAGCGGAGCGCGCGCTGTATTTGGCGTTTGGTACGCGTTTTGACGGGCGCCGGCGAGCTGGTCCGGAGAGGAGAGTGAACGATTATTATCAAGTTTCTGACCCATGTGAACGGCGTAAGAGTGAGTTTTTTACGGGGCGCTGTGATTTTGGCTCTGCTGGCTGTGTTTCTTCCGGCCTGTAGCGCGCTGGCGGAAGGGGAACCGGCGGCGGAAACGGAGCGGGCTGCCGGGGAAGCGGAAGAGAAAGTGAGGCTCTACAAGCGATTTGCAGGCTCCCAAGAGACGGAGATGGAGCACTATGTAGGGGCGATAGACGATAATCTGTTTATTGGTGTTGCTGTCTCGCCAGAGGAGGCCGGAAGTGAGGGGCCACGGACGGTGGCCGTCTACCTCTGCGACGGCGAGACGGTGTCGCAGTGGCTGCGCGAGGAGGTAACTGGACAGGAAGCGAGGCTGGTTGCCGGTGATACGAGCGTCGACGTGACAATCGCCGACAACAGCGTGTCTGGTTCGGTCACTTTAGCCGATGGAGCGTCCCGGCCGTTCACGGCGGTGCCGGCGACGGGCGATGCGGGCCTGTACCGCGCGGAATGGACGCTGGCGGGTGCGGACTACGTCGTGGACTGGGTTGTCCTCGCCGATGGGCGGCAACGAGGTAGTTTGGATGGAAAGGGAAACGACGTTATTGTTGTGGACCCGAATTGAATGCCATACGGCGCGACGGCTGACGGCAGACGGAGGACCGCGGTGAAGACTTGCCTCACAGTTTGCGAATTCTATCTGTTGCCTTGGGGATGCCGTTGTGTGTATGGCGCCAGACGCCATCTTGGAAGACCTCATAGTCGCGAAAAGCGCATGGAAGGCCTCGCGCTTGCCAGGGATCTGGATCATCCATCAGTTGGAAGTGCAAGTGTGGCGCTGTGGAGTTGCCAGAATGGCCGACATTTGCCAGGTGCTGGCCTGCCGCTACGCTGTCTCCCGGAGAGACGGCGATGGAGCCGGTTTGGGCATGGGCATAGACGGCGTAGCCTTCGTTGATCTCGACGATGATGTAGTTGCCGGAGACAATGCGGTAATCTTTCGATTGTCCTGAACTGAATGAGCGGGCGTTCCGGATGCGGATGAACAGGTCCCTGATGGGATGCACGGGGTTGCGCTCGGGCCAGCCGTCTTCAGCGCGGACGACGACGCCGGCAGCGGCAGAGAAGATGGGTTTCCCCCAGCCAAAGAAATCCTGTAAACGAACGCCGAGCAGGGCGTAGCGGATCAGGCTCCGCCGGTAATAACGCCTGCCCCGTCTTTCGGGATCGATGCCCACGAAATCGTAAGCGTATGTCACGCCCAGCAGGTCGGTTCCGTGGCTGGGAACTTTCGTTCCGGGGGTGTTTGGGGAGATCCATTGGCCCCTGAGGGGGAAGTCAACTATGACGGGAGTAAGCATAAGAGTCACCGTTACGGAAAAGCAAGTAACTGTATCGTTCAATACAGTGAGTTGCAATCCATACCGTAGTTTCATTGCCAAGCTGCTCAGTCTGCTAATTATTGCGTGAAAGCCAGAAATATGCCGGAGGAAACACATGAAAGGCGAAAACGAATATGATGCACCGATTAAACACGAAGCATTGGCACAGCGACCCGCTCTGCGCGGAGAAGGCGCGCCCAAGGATCCAACCCTCACCATCGCCGACATCTCCCTGGAGGGTGTGAAAGGCATGCACGTCGTCGAGGAGGAAGACCGCCTGCGCGTCGTGGCCACACTTGACGGTGAGCGCCGCCGCCGTCGACGGCGCTACGAGCGCATCCCGGCCATCCGCCTGAGCGAGAAGGACATCCACCGCCGGCTGCTCTCCCAGGAAATCAAAGGTTTTCGGCCTGACGGCGTGCCCACCACGTTCACGCCCGAACAGGCTAGACCCACCCACACCCTGGCTCCTGAGAAGGGCGAGGATTTGGACCTTGGCGGCACCATCTTCGGAACCGACGACCGCTACCTCTTTGACGACGTCTCCTTTCCCTGGCGGACCACGGGCAAGGTCAGAACGGTGGGCAAATGGGGATCGGGCACGACCATCGGCTCTCGTCTCGTGCTCACCGCCAGTCACGTCATCAACTGGACGGGCGGCGACGATGGCGGCGTGGCCTGGGTTACTTTCACCCCGGGCTATTTTGACGGTAGCGGCCCCTGGGGCGAGATTGCTGCCACGCACGTCATCTACTGGCTACAGGCGCCCGGATCGCTGACCGATCAGCAGACGGCCTTTGACTATGCCATCCTGGTCATGGAAGAGCGCATCGGCGACATCGTCGGTTATCCCGGATACCGCACTTACAACGAGGACTGGAACGACGGCGACTACTGGCAATATATCGGTTACCCGGGAGAGCTATCCAGTGGCGAACGGCCCGCCTTCCAGGGCGATGGCGTCATCTCTAGCGCGCAGGATCAGAACTTTAACGGGCAGGACGCTTACGTGCTGGGCCACTTTAACGAGTTTACTCCCGGGCAATCGGGTGGATGCGTCTGGGGCTGGTGGGGCGACGAACCCTGGCCCCGCGTTGTTGGCGTTGGCAGCACCATCGGAAGTACGGCCGTACAGACGCCGACGGGCTCCACGACGGGAGACAACGAATACGGCGGCGGCTCTGCCCTCAGCGCGCTGATTGGCTGGGCTCGTAGCAACTTTCCGTAATGGTATAGGTCGCTGGCGCCAGACTGCAATGTGGAGATGGGGCCCGTGACGTCGGCCTAACGTGTCAGAAAATCTGCGAGCCGAACGCCACGGGCCACCAACTACTTGCAGCATCCAAGAGCTAGGACGAGGTTAGAGAAGGCGGCGGTACGGAGGGTGTGAAGGGTATTGAGACGAGGACACGCTTTGCCAGTGAAATCACAGAAACAGTGGTCAGATTCCTGCTCGAGGTGCAGCTCTCGGAACGAAGATCGACGAATCAGGAGCGGTATGATCAAGCCTATCTGGAATGGGAGGTGCGGCGGGCAATGCTGGAGAGCGAACTGCGGGGCCGGCTTGTGGATTTGGGCATTGCGGCCGATTGGGTCTCGCTCGCGGAAGCGGTGACGGGATTATATAGACTTTCGGGCACCACCAGCGAACCGTACCGCAGCAACGTCATCGAGGAGCTGAAGAGGCTTTTCGGGACAAATGATTCCATCTGGGCCGGTCGTATTGCATCTTGAGCTCACCACTCTGACACGGTATGCTTTTAGCCTATGATGATGGGCTTATGCCAGTCAGGGAGATGCGAATGATGAGCCGCTTTGGAATGTCGGGTCTGCTCGTTGCGATTGTTGCATTTAATGTGCTCTTTCCGGTGACGAGCGTCGGGTTGGGGGTGGAAATCCTGTACTATCTGGCGTACTCTGTGGTGTTGGCGAGCGGCGTATGGATCGCCGGTGGCACGCGCGGCGCGCGAACTGGCGCTGTGCTGTTTGGGGTGCTGGCCTTCGTGATGGGCGTGGCCAATGCCGTGCTGCCGTTCCGCGTGTTGCAGGCAAACCTGTGGGGCGTGGCATTGGTTGGGCTGCAGGCGGTATTGATCGCGTCGCTGGTGCGCTACATGTTTGGCACACGGCGAGTGACACGCGACGTGCTACTGGCGGGTGTGACAGTCTACTTGCTGCTGGGCACCATATTTATTCCCATTTACACGCAGGTCGAGGTTGTGCTGCCCGGCAGCTTCCAGGTGCAGGACGCGGCGAGCGCGTCGACAGGCTGGACACAGTTCCTGTACTTCAGCTACGTGACACTCACGACGTTGGGCTACGGAGACATGGCGCCTGTGGGCAGTGTGGCGCAGGCATTAGCGGTGTCGGAGGCCATCATAGGCGTGTTGTATATCGCGGTACTGATGGCGCGTCTGGTGGGCCTGTATGCGGCGGAGGTTCACCGCCCACAGGTCGACGTTGGCGCTGCCGCAGAAAAGCCAGGGCAGACCTAATAGGGCACTTCCATATTGTGCATGAACCAATCGGCCAGGCGATTGTCGCCCTGAACATCCACACGTGCCTCTGTCTCCGCCACGGTGATGCGCTCAGAAGAGCGCAGGGCGAAGGTGAAGACGGACATCTCCAGGATACAATCGGGTTCGCTTTGGGCGCCGAAAAGGTAATCGCCGCCTGCCTCTCCGGTGAGCCGTAGCAGGATGGTGCGTTCACCCAATTCTCGCCGAATTTTTCTGGCCAGTTCCCAAACGACCAGGGCAATGAGGCGGCCGTCGTGCTGGGGCGTGACCACCATTTGCTTGCCCGTCGCGGCGCAAATGTCGTAGCGGTGCATCCACTCGTCGCGGGGGTAGATGACGTCCATGAGGTAGCCGACGGATTTGAGGCCGATGTCCGGGCCCATGGGAAGGGGGATGGCGCGCACGATCCAGGGCAGGGCGTCCCGTTTGCGGATGGCGATGGGTCCACTGCGGCGAAACTCGTCTACCACTTGCGCCGCCGTCATCTCGCTGCGTTCTTCTACCTGCAGCCTGTTGGCGGCGTCTGCCGGTTCGTCCATCTGCTTGAGATAGGGATTCGTCATATAGACGTGGCGAAATTGTGCCAGGCTTGTGCTGGCGGTGACGGATCCGGCCAGGTGGGCGGCCATGTCGCGCACGTCCCACTCCGTGCAGTAGGTTTGCTGCGACCAGTCGTCGCCCTCCAGCGATTCCAGCACGGCCAGCACCCGTTCGTACTCGGTCTGCGCCAGGCGGCGGGCCTCGGCGTGTTCTGGTCCCGGGATTGCGTGCGCGTTTTGCGCGTCTATGGTAAGTGTGTTCAGTGTAGCAACCATGTCTACGACCCTCCTGGATGATTCAACGGTTGATAAGAAAGCTACCCGTACGTGTTGCCATTACTCTGCTTGCCAGGCGTCCAGCACGAACTGCACGGCGCGGGGGATGAGCTTGCCGAAGCGCCCCTGGCCCGCGGGCAGCTCGGGGTTGTTGGCCAGGTGTAGCTCGGTGAGCCCGTGTTGCAGCGCGATGTACAGGTCGCGCGCCTCCTCCAGGGGCATGTCGATAGCCAACTCACCGCTGTCCAAGATGCGCGCGAACTCTCGGCGCGCTTCCTCCAGCCGCGCCAGGCTGATGTCCATACTCTCCTCGGAAGGGACGAAGTCGGGCACGGGGGGCTGGAAAATGAGCTGGTAAAGGTCGGGATTCTCCTGGGCAAAGCGCATGTACATCTTCATGGTGCTGGCAAGGTTCTCGCGCAGCGGCCCGTCCTGGTGCGGTCGCTCCCTCATCCAGCGTCCGAACTCTTCGAATCCACGGCGGAACAACTCGTCATAGATGGCGTTCTTGCTGTCGAAGTACGTGTAGAGGGAGGGCGGTTTCATGCCCAGGCGGCGGGCAATGCCGTTAAAGCTAAGCGCGGCGACGCCGTCCTTTTGCATCATTTCGCGGGCGATGGACAGGATGTCTTCGGTGATCGCCTGGCGATATTGGCGGCGGCGTTCGGTGGCCGTTTGTATTGAATCGTCGTTTGCCATAGGGTTGTTAGCTTATACTGTATGATTTACCTAATGATATTAGATTTAGCTTAACTTGTCAAGGGTTGGGAACGGTTTCCTGGAGAACGTGCTCTTGAAATGACGCGTGCTATTCTGCTACAATGGAAGCAAATAGAACAAACTTTCTATACGTTCCAGGCGCCAAAGGAGTTAATCGTGGAAAAATCGGAGCTATTGAATTGGTTAAAGCAGGAGAATGAGCAGTGGGAAGCGTTTCTCGGCGAGATTGGCCCGGCGCGTATGGAGGAGCCGGGTGTATGCGGTCACTGGTCCATAAAAGACGTTATTGCGCACCTGACGGGTTGGCAGCATTGGTTAGTGGCCCGTGTGCAGGCGGCGCAGCAGGGCGAAGCGGAACCAGCTCCGCCCTGGCCGGCGCAGCTGCAAGAGGAGGATGACGTCAATGCCTGGATTTATGAAACCTATCGCGGGCGCTCAGTGAACGACGTTTTGGATGAAACAGAAGTGGTGCTCCAGGAATATTACGCCGTCATCGAAAGCTTACCCGACGACGTGCAAATAGAGTCGCCGTGGCGGGTGGTAACCCTGGGCGACACGCGGTTCGCGGCCGGCGAGTTTTTTGACCATTTTCACGACGACCATGAGGCAGAGATACGGGCCTGGTTGGCCTAAGAACAGGCGTAACCAGGCGTTAGCCGCGCACTTTGCCGCTTAAGGGCCGGTAAGGTTGCCGGCGGCCTTCTCGTTCGATCAGGTGGTTGAGTCCGCTCCCGAGGGATGACGTTGCCGGAAAGGGCGTCGTTTGCTCTGCGGGCGGGACGTCGAGGATGTGAATGGTGGGATATTGGCCGTAGAGGCTAATCTGTTTGGACCAAGTCAACGCCAGATTGTCGCTGTACTGCAACAGAAGGTTGGATTGGTCTGTGAGCAGCACGGCGCGACCGCCGGGTCGCAGAATGCGTTCAATCTCGCCCAGGGTCAGGCGGTACAGATCTGCCAGTTCTCGCTCTACCTGCACTTGGCGACCCCAGGGCAGGTTGGAAATCACTTTGCTGACGGCGTTGCTTTTGAGAGGCGCTCTGCCGGCGTCGGCAATCCAGTAGGCGGGGGCGAGGGCCGTGTTTGCCGCGCCGTAGTTGGTCGTGGCACAGCGAACGGCCTCTTCGTCAATGTCTCCGTTGAGGACCGTCCCCTGATAAAGCGCCTCTGCGATTTCGAGCCCGATTGTGCCCGCGCCGCAAAAGGGGTCCAGTATCGACTCACCGGGCTGCACGGAGGCGAGAAGGGCCAGGCAGTAGGCCACGGGGGGTTTGAGCGACCCCGGTAGGTTGCAGATCTTGTAGCCACGACGGTGTAAGGGCCACGCCTGTAATCTGACGCCGATGGTGGCTTCCGTACCGTCGAGCAACACGCGCACGTCAATTTGCGCCAGATCCGAGCTTTCTACCGGCTGCCAGCGGTGACCCTGCAACAGTCCGGCCTGCACAGCCTCTGCGATATCGTGGCGGGAGTAGTTGCGGCTGCCCAGATAGCTGGCGGTGACGTAGAAGGAGATCGGTTTGCCCAGGCTGCGGACGGTTTGCACGGTGCCCAGCGCGTCGCCCAGCTGTAACTGTGCTACTTCCTCGCGCAGGGTGTCCAGCGACGCTCGCGTGTGGTCGATTTGCGGGACAGTTGTGACGTAAACATAAACGTCGTCAACGCCGGGCAGGCCGAGGAGCTGCGCCGCATAGCCGGCGTATTCGAACATGATTAGGCGGTGGGCGAGGTAGATGAGTTCAGCGTCGGGCAGCCGGCTGCTGATATCAAGCCACACGATCTGCTCTAGCCCGGCTGTTGTTCTGGCAAAGTAGCGCATATCCGTATTTTAGGGTGAGGAGTCGTCTATTGGTACTCTACACAAAGCAGCCAAGTTTCGGTAGCCACCTTATCGAACAGGGCAAACGTTGGCCCTTGTTGCGCTTTGAGGAAGGCGTGCAGGAGATTTTTGCCGTGCACGTCTTGCCCGCCCGCTTTCCCGAGATGCTGAAGTGGAATGACGAGCGGTTGAAAAACTCCAACGTGTGCGGGACGAGGCGCTGGCGGACGCGCCAATGGGAGACGCCTCACAGTAGGCGAGCATGTGCGGGCTTTGGGGTAGCCACCCCTTGTGTTAACTAACCAACGCCTTTAGCCAAGCGGGCAATGCCTCCAGGGGCACGTCGAGGGCGCGGATCTGGCGGTGCTGTAACAGTTGCTGTTGAAGGGGGGAAAGCGCCGGCATGAGCGCGTAGTGTAGGCGACCTACTGGCGCCTGGTAACCGCTCTGCTCGAACATGAAGCTTAGATCAGGATCGTCGGGATCGAATCCCAACAGTAGGAACGTGGCAGACGACAGACGGTCGCGCAAGTGGTTTATAGTTAACGGCCGCCTGAGCCTATATTGGTCCAGGTCGCTACGCGTGACCACCAGCGAATTGGGATTTTCAGTATCTCCCTTGAGTTTTATCAGCTGAACACGATGGGAAGCGGCGTGGGGCAAGGTGGCGTCGCCGGTAACTTTGTTCACACGCCGTCCGGCCTGGCGCAGGGCGCGGTCCAGCAGGTCGTCGTATGTTGTACTAAATATGGTGTGCACCGGTAGTTCGGCAATTGCCAGGTGGGTGGGGGCCGGTTGGATTTGCGTTGTGTCAAGCCGGTCACGCAGATAACTGACCAGCGCGTGACGGCCGCGATCCACTTCGTACAGTTGTGCGCTGTCTGCCAGCCCGTTGGCGCTACTGTTGGGTTCAATCCCCGCTGTGTCCCCCAAACGCCGGACAAGAGAGGCAGCGATCTCCTCCCTTCCGGGCAAACCCGCGGCCTGGGACAGACGATGGCCGACGAAGAGCGCGACGTCTCCGCCCACCAGCTGCTCCTGTAGTTCAACCGGGACGCGTAGCGCGGGGGATTCTGCCTGCGCGGTTGCTGTGGCTAGCGATTCCCGACTCGGTTTTTTACCGTACTCCGCAACGGCGCCGGCAAGCGCCAACAATCGCCGGTGGCAACTGTCGCCGGGCGGCGTGCGTTCGCTAAGCACCTGAAGCAGCAGGACCAATCCGTTTTGACCGTTTTCATCTTGCCGGCGGTAGAGAAAATCAACCGCGGCTTCGACCCGCTCTGCGCTGCTGTTGGCTTCTGGCAGGAGATGGCGCCAAGTGGCGATACGCGCATCACTAAAGGCGGCGCGCAAGTTGTTGGCGCTGGCAAAGGGCCCGCACTCAAGTAGGGCGGTCTGTACATCGTGGCTCAACTTTGGCGGTAATCCTGATATCATGCCTAATTGTTTCCTTCTTGCGCTGCAAATGGTAGCAACGCAGGCGCAACGCGCACGAACGCCAGCGCCAGAATGAGGCCGGTGAGAGAGCCGGAGCTGAGACGCATGAGCGGGGGGACGGCATTGGTCTGAAACGTGTCGAGGGCCAAAGGACCAACGAGAAAAAGCCCGAGGCCGCCGCCCACGGTCCCTCCTATGAGCGTAAAGAGCTTTGGCTTCTGCGAGCGCAACAGGGGAACGCTGATACCAACCCCTACCAGGCTGCCCAAGAGTCCCCTGGCTAAGAACTCAAGCGCGATCTCGGCGGCTGGGCCCCCGCCTAGAAAGGGGAATAAACCGATGTTAAAGGCGGAAGCGCCAAAGACGATGCCGCCGAAAACCGGACCGGCAAACGTCTGCTCTGCGAGTAATGCGTTTATGGCGCCCAGACCCAGACCCATCAGTGCGCCGGCGAAGAGGCCGAAAAATGAAAGCAGGGAAATGAGGAAAATAAGCGTCTGCATACTGCTCGTTCGAACGGCATGATAGCCGAGCGAAGGGCCCAGACCCAGGCTAAAGGCCACAGCGCCGCCGATGCCGCCGGCGATGACCATGGCCCGGATCGCGGGCCAGCCCCTCCGCCAACGAATGCGCGACAGCGCGAGCGCCAGCGGGCGGCGTAGCTCGCGCGGCGCTGTCAGGTGCTGCGGCGCGCACTCTTTGATAAGGGCCAGCGCCAGTAGCGCTGCCGTGCGATCCCGGCTGTGGTTGTCTTGCGCCTGATCCAACAGCCGTGAAATCCCGCGTGTATTGCCGCTGCGAGCCAGACTGGTTGCCGCCGCACTGCGCACGTTAGCGTCGGCGTCCTGCACGGCCGCCTGAGCCAGCGCGACTCCCACCTCTTGCTGTGGAAACCGCTCAAGCGTCTTTGCCGCCGTCAATCTCGCCGCCGGTTCTCCGTGCAACATTTCGAGCAGAACCTCCAGCCGAGCGCCGGCGTCTTCCATGCGCTCTAACCAATGTGAAAGCGCGTTATCATAATGAACGGCCGCCCTCAGTAAAAATTGCGCCTCCTCAGCGCTGAGCCGTAGGTCATCGCGTATGGCGTTGACCTGCTCAAATTTTGCTTTGGCCAGTATTATAGTCGGATCATTGCGCCAATCGCGTACCTCCTGCCTCAACATTTCACGCACGCGCTTTCGGCGCTGTTCCTCTTCGCCGATCCACCCGGCGAGCGTGGCGGCGAGGGTATCATGCGCCAACTCGTAGGATTGGCCTTCCTCCAGCCGCCGTAGCAGTCGCTGGCCGACGAGACGGGAGAGGACCGGGTTCAGGTCATGCCGGGCAACGCCGAGCTCGACGGACAGATCCTCGCTGCTGAGCCCTGCCTTTGTGTTGCGTGAGGTGACGAGCGCGGTGAGCACATCACGCGCCAGCTGTCGATTGGGCCCGTGGTGCTCCTGGAGCGCTTCTTCTATGTAGTGCTCCAATATGCCCTTTATTCCCCCAACGTACTCATAGTCATCCGTGGTTATATACGTGCGACCTTCGCCGGACACTTGTTCATATAGCGCATCACAAATGAGCTGTAATTGCGGGGGCATAACGAAGGCGCTCTCATTGCGTGACGTCTCCTGTGTCAAGTCATCCAGCAGTCGTTCAACCAGCGATGGATCGTAGCGGATGCCGATACGCTGTGCAGGACCGATGATAGCCTGTCGCGCCTGAGTGCGTGTCAACGGTAAGAGACGCAGGTCGACGTAAAAGACCTCGGGGATCCGCTCGCGTATTTCGTTGACTTCCGCCAGCCAATCTTCGCGAAGGCTCAACACGATTTTCACGGGCACGTCGCGCGCGTCGTGAAGCGCGCCCAGTTCCGCGATGAAGTTCTGGCGACGCTCTCGGCTGAAACGGATAAAGAACTCTTCGAACTGGTCAATAATAATTACCAAGGTCGATGCCAGGTTTTCGGCGGCTGAATCGACCAGGTCCACGAGTGAGAGCGAATCGGCCTGCTGCAGGTTGGGGCAGCGGCGCAAGATTGCGTTACGGATCACGGCATCTGGACTTTCAAGGGCGCGCAAGTAGAAAAGCTCATAAGGCGTGTCACCGTGCGTCAAGCGGGGCACGACGCCTGCCAGCAACAGCGACGTCTTTCCGGCGCCCGAGGCGCCGTAAAGCAGCGTCAGGCGGTGGGCGTGGATTCGGGATGTCAGCGTCTGTATCTCTGTTTCCCGGCCAAAGAAAATAGCAGCGTCGTCCTCTGCAAAAAAGTCGAGAAGCTTATAAGGTCGCTGCGGAAGCGGTGCGCTCGCCGTGGCTTCCCCGATTTCCGGTTGTTCGGCGCGTCGCTGCGCCGGTTGGCGTCGCGCCTCGACTTGTCGCACGAGTTCTTCTAAAAACGCTTCAATTTCGGCGTCTAAGATTTGTCCCCTGGCCGACCACCACGCTCGCGAAAAGGCGCTAGTCGTACTGCCAACCACATAGGCCCGGCGGCGATGGTGGTCTAGGCCCTCGGTCACGCTGTCATAGTAATGTGGAAACCACTCTTCTTCCAGACCCATACCGATAAAGAGCCAGGTGCGACGGGCCAGTTCGCCACGCAGTAAATCGGAGAGGCTTTCGCGTCCGGAGAGAAATCGCCGGTGGTCTTCCTCGGTGACGATTACGGAATCCGGCTGGTCCAGAATGCCACGCAGCCACACGAGCATCATCTTGTGACCGTCACTGTAAGCCACCTGCTCATTGCGAATCACGGGCGTGTAGGCAATTTGGGCCTCCTGGGCTGCGCGAGCCATCAAGCCGTCATAACAGCTGGTCATGACCACAGGCGGGCGCAATCGGGTGATGAGCCGGTGGCTGCGGGAGGGCTCCACGTCAGGACGATCGAGACGGTCGCGCAGGAACGTTATCAGGCCGTGACGGTCGTGCGTGGTGAGCAGATAGTAGCTTGCCACCCGGCCCAGAGCTACCTTTTCTCCAGGCGGATAGTCACAGCGCCGGGCAAGTGTTTTTGCCAGCTCAGGCAACGTCGGCAGGACGCCGTGATTGATAAGGCTGCCCACCAGGGGAATGACGTTGCCGCGCTGCAGTTCCTCGAGCAGCTCCTCAGGGATGTGCATCGCTTAGGGACCGGGAAGCTCGGAAATGTCGAAATTGCAGAAAGCATACGGTTCCGATGCATATAGCCAGCCGGTCTCATCCGTGTTCGCCACCTGCACTTGAATCCACGGCAGGAACGCGCTCTGGGTTAGCGGAATGACGCGTGTATCTTGCGGTAGCGAGCGGATAACCGGTGCGTAAGCGATACCAGGCCCGGGGCGCAGGTTAAGCGAAGGACTGATAATCGTACACTTAGGCGCAGGCGCGTTGACTTCACGAATGCTCATGGTGTCGTAATGGATGTGCACGCGTTCTGAAGCGAAGGTCTGGACGAAGAAGCCAATTTCGCCGGTGTTGTATTCGTCGTCTTCAAGCTCGGCGACAACATTGTCGTTGATGTGGAAGGTAAAGGCAGAGCCGAGCGCATCGACGCGCAGGCGGTCGGACTGGCTCAGGCCCTTGATCGACTCGTCGTTGCCTTCGATGAGCGTTTCCAGGCTGGTAGGTGAGCTCTTGAGTACGGCCCAGGCGCCGCTGCGCGGGTCGATGGTGAAGGCGTAGAACTGCTTGCCCGCACGCCGCAGCACCAGACCGTACCTGAAGTCGCCGTCTTCGGCAGAGAGAGACGTCTCAACAAAAGCCTCCGCTTCCACGCTGACGTCCTCAAAGTTCTGACCTTCCAGGACAACAGGGTAGTAGTCATGGGGCGCCTGGAGCTCAACGTGGTACCATTCCGGTTCGTGGTAGCCGATGTAGTAGTTGTCGAACTGCTGTGTCTCTGGCCAACCGCTGCCGCTGTCGCGGAAATTGTCGTCAACTAATAAGTCTTCTTCCGTTTCCGGCGCTGCTGTTTCAGGCGTCGTCGTGGCGGTGGCCAGGAGCGCGGTGGTTGCCGTTGGCGCCGCTGCCGTGGGGCTGGACGTGGCCGACAGCGTTTGGGCTGTCTCAGTGGGGGCGGGCGTCGCGGTACTCGCCGCTTCCGTTGGTGGCAGCGACCTGGCAGTTTCGGTAGCGACAGTCTCGGGGCTTGGCGTTGGCGCAACCGGAGCGGGCTCTTGACAGCCGGCCAACAAGAGAACTGCTATCAATACTAGGATCATTCTTCTTGCGTTTAGGGTTGCCCAGGTGCTCATCTTATCGCTCCTCTACTTGCCCGGCGGCGCAACGGAAACCGGCGAAGGGAAGCAGGCTGGGTTCTAGCGGGTCTGCCGGCTGGCGGAAGGCCAGATCACGGTGAAAACCGTGCCGGCCGCCCCGCAACATTCTTAGGCCGTCTTCAAGAGGCGCATACGGCTCCCCAACCCACTCCCAGACGTTGCCGACAAGATCGTATACGCCAAATGAACTGGCGGTAAACGGTACGCTGCCGACCGCATGAGTATCTTCGTACGACAACTGGTCCGTCTGCCCATCTGCGAACGGATCGGGGCCCCAGGGATAGAGGGGTGGCGCTTCTCCTGCGCCGCGGCCTGCGACTTCCCATTCGGCCTCGTCTGGTAGGCGCTTTGACTGCCATTGGCAATAGGCATTCGCGGCGTCCCAGGTCACGCCCTGTACCGGGTGTTTTTCACGCCCGCTACCGTACGGCCAGTTGTCGGGAGGCGGCTGCCCCGTGGCGTCTACAAATGCCTCATATGCTTCATTGGTTACTTCATAAGCGTCGATCCAAAACGACGGTACCTCAACCTGGCGCGCGGTAATATGGAATTCGTCGGGTTGCGAAGCGCCGATCTCGTAGAGTCCGCCTTCTATGAGCACCATTCCCTGTGCTGGAGGAAGCGACGGCTCCGGCGTCGCCGTTGCCTCGGCTTCAACATCACAGCCTTGCTGCGGCCATCTACTTACGACGGCGCCCAGTCCTACATTTTCCTCCGCTTTTCGCTCTTTCTCTAACCAGGCCTGGAATTCATCCTGTACGACGCATATGGGGTCGCTGAGCGGCCGGTCGGAGAAAACGTAGACTCCTTCGCCGGCTTCGACCGTCACTTCTTTGTCGGCCGAGGCAACTTCTATGGCTCCCCGGACTGTTACAAGGCACGTGACTGCTTGTGGGGGCGGCTTGTGACAGGTGATGAATTC
Source organism: uncultured Ardenticatenaceae bacterium (assembly GCA_964432035.1). GTDB lineage: Bacteria > Chloroflexota > Anaerolineae > Promineifilales > Promineifilaceae > JAAYYY01. The sequence continues at coordinate 999 of CAYSMQ010000051.1, read as the reverse complement.
CGCAACCTGGCCGTTTGCGCTGCTGACGGAAGCCGTTGCCAACTCGGTCTGCAGCTCGAGTCGCGCGTCGCGCTCTGCGTTCAACTCGGCGCGTGTGGTGCCCAGGACTTGCCTCAATCCGAAGATGAGGAATCCATCTGGTTCCAGCCTGGCGTTCGAGACTTCAACCCGCGCGCCGCGAAACAGCTCCACGACAAGATCGTCTTGGAACCTTAGAAGGCCGTGGCCTTCTTCTTCCAGCGCGATCTGGTCGTTCTCCACGATTTCTTCATCGTGGTGCTGCGCCACCTCAATGGGTTCACTGCCCCTGATGCGCCATACGCTCGTACGAAGCGTTGTGAGGCTGCCGAGCGGCGGGGCAGCGGTTGGCTGTTCAGCTACTGGGATTGTTGCAGGTAGGGTTGCGGTTGGTCGATTGGGAGTGATACAGCCAATCGCCACCGACATGAAGATCACCAATAGCCATCGGTAGCGACCGGCGTAAGCCTGCTCTGTCATGGCTGATACCTGTTATTCACTCGCCCGGCGGCGCTTAATGGGTACGCTGTTACAGCAAGTAAGGGCCGAAAAGCGGGCACCTTAAATGCACCGAATTACTGTGGTCGTTTCGACACCGTCGTCGAGAGAGTCCCCGGCTACTGTGTGGCCTGTTGCCACTGGTTGTCAGCTTGCCCTGGATAATGAGTGGAGTGGCTTTCGTCTTTGGGGAGATTCCAATTACGATCTGTAGTCTAAAAGTTTCGGGGAGCAAAAGTCAAGATTGTGAAGAAGACCACAATGGCACATACACGGTGGGCGAATTGGGGAAATGGCACGGGACAGAGTGCCCCCTTGCCCTGTGGCGGGTTAGGCGAGCGGTGTGTTGCAGAGGGTGAAGGCATTGGCCAGCCCCGACCAGGTCTTGAAGCCGCGCACGCTGCGGCTGCGAATGCGCCAGTTGCCGATGACGCGCTCGGTGGCGTTGTTGGTGGCCGGGACGTCGGCCTGTTCCAGGAAGTG